>JAGLYY010000122.1 GCA_023131935.1 Spirochaetales bacterium
TATCCACCTACAGCCTTCCCCCTACAGCCTTCCCCGGACAGCCTCAATTAAGTTTAGAGAGTATATCGGTTCCCTCTAACCGCCTCTCTCGATGCCTCCGTTCCTCCAGTCTCCGTTCGGCTTCCCTCTTTGTTTCGTGGTAATACCCCAGGCGGACTAGTTCGTTATAGGATGTATCCGGCAGGCTTATTTCCCCCCCCTTCAGGATATTTCCCCGGTCATCCTTGATAGCCTGTATCATAGCTTTCAGGATTCGGGGATTTTGAGAGGAGAAATACTTTCTCATAGTTACGGCCCGCTGCATCAGCCCCATATTATGCCCCCTGGCTTTTCAATACCTAATAGTAGGGAAATTCGGGGCTTTATGGCAAGAGGGACCTCGACAGGACAGCAATACGCATTCCAGCGATAGTTATTATCCGTCGAGGTCCCTCTTTTCTATACTTTATACACTTTATACAGATAATAACCGGCTTTCCCTTTCTTCCATGAACTGGTTGGTATATAACCGGTAATAGTACCCACGGTTTTTAAGGAGTTCATGATGGGTCCCCCCCTCCTCGATTTTTCCGTTCCTCACGACCAGGATCCTGTCGGCGCTCCTTATAGTAGAAAGCCGATGGGCAATAATGAAGCTTGTTCGCCCTTCCAGAACTTTGTTGATGGCCTGTTGGATCAGGAATTCCGTTTCTGTATCTACCGAACTTGTAGCTTCATCGAGAACAAAGATCATTGGGTTCGCGAGGATAGCTCTCGCGAAGGAGACGAGCTGCTTCTCTCCTGTAGAGAGTTTAGCGCCCTCCTCACCTACATCGGTTTGATACCCCTCGCTGAGAGCGGTAATGAACTCATGGGCATTCACCAGCCGCGCGGCCTCTTTCACCTCTTCGTCTGTAGCGTTGAGCCTGCCGTACCTGATGTTATCCATAATGGTACCGGAAAAGAGGTGGGGGTTCTGCAAGACATATCCCAGGTGGGAATGGAGCCATTGGAGGGACCTCTTCCGGTAGTCAACTCCGTCGATGAGGATCTTTCCTTCAGTAGGTTCATAAAACCGGCAGGCGAGATTTACAATAGTGCTTTTTCCCGATCCTGTTTCTCCAACGAGGGCGATTGTTTCTCCGGCACTAACCTCCAGATTGAAATTGGAGAGCACCGCCTGTCCTTTGTCATAGGCAAAACTTACATTTTCAAAGGTAATTGACCCTTTAATGGCCGGCCAATTTTCCCTCTTTGGGTGTAAAAAGGTCCCGTAGGATTCCTCGATTTCTTCAGGATCTTTAATCCCCGGTTCTGTTTGAATAAGAGAGATTACCCGTTCCGCTGATGCCTGGGCATACTGTAGATCGGCAAATACTCTGGATAGCTCCATAATCGGATCAAAGAATTGCAGTGAGCAGAATATAAATGAAACTAATACTCCGAAACTGATAGTACCAGCCACAACACCATTTCCCCCCATCCCAATGGCCAGGGCTGTCCCGATGCTTCCAAGGGTAAGGACCATAGGGAGAAACAGTGCGCTTAAGACAGCAGCCCGGACGGAAGAGCGGCGCATAGATCCGGTGAGTTTATGGAACTCCATGTCATTTGCCTGCTCCCGAACAAGGGTTTTTGTTGTTTTGGCGCCCCGGATCCCTTCACTGAAGGAAGCGGTGATCTTTGAGTTTACCTTCCGCACCTCACGGAACCGTTTCAGGATTTTCCGCTGGAAATATACCGCGATAACAAATAACACCGGGATAACGCTTAAGATAATCAGGGTAAGTTTCAGATGGGTGAATGCCATTAAAATGGCCATCGTGGTCATCATGGTAATACCCCATGTCAGGTCCACGATTCCCCAGGCAACTACATCCCCCAGCTTCTGAGTATCCGATGTCAGGCGGGCCATCAGCCAACCTGTCGGAGTTTTGTCAAAGTAGGAAAAGGAGAGCTCCTGTATCCTGTGGAAAGCTCCCTTCCTGATTTCATAACAAATCCCCATGTCAATTTTACCGGCGATATCGATAAAGAGCCAGATTACCAGGGCCTGGATTATGATAAGTATGCCATAAAAGATCCCGAAGTAGGGGAGTTTGCCCGTTTCTCCCGGGACAATAACATTATCAATAACCCACCCAGTCAGGAAGGGGCTTACCGCGTCGATGGCCGCGACAATGAACATCAAGACCATCATGAAAATTATTTGCCTTTTAAAAGGCTTCACGAAAGGCAGTAACTCTTTCCATGTGGATAGATCAAAATTTTTAGAATATTCTTTTTCTTCAAGTACACTCATACAATTATTCCTTCATAATGCGGGGTTATGCCTGCAGTTGAGGATTCAGCTCCTCTTCAAGTTCGGTTTCCAGCTCATTCTGGATTTGCCAGATCCTCCGGTAAAGCCCATCCTGTCTACTGAGTTCCTCATGTGTCCCCATCTGTACGATCCTGCCGTTCTCAAGGATGATTATCTTGTCAGCTTCAGCAAGAGTGCTTGTCCGGTGGGCGATGATGAAGGTTGTTGCCTTGTTGCCACGGTCCTTCAACGACTTTCGAATTTGAGCGTCTGTTTCGGTGTCAACAGCGCTCAGACTGTCATCGAATATTAGGATAGGCGATTCCTTCATCAGAGTTCGTGCCATGGCTACCCGCTGTTTTTGCCCCCCGGAGAGGGTGACCCCTCCCTCGCCGATCAAAGTGTCGTATCCCCTCTCAAAGGAGAGGATAACGTCATGGACAGCCGCGGTTTCTGCCGCGGTGAAGATCTGTTCTTCAATAACTCCATCCCGGGCAAGGGCGATATTCTCCTTCAGGGTTTTCTGAAAGAGGAAGGGCTCCTGCAGGATTATCCCCACCTTTTCCCGGAGCCACTGTTTCTCAATAGTTCCGAGGGGAATCCCATCAATCCGTATCTCACCGGAGGTTGGTTCATAGAGCCTGGGCAGAAGATGCACGAGGCTTGTTTTCCCCGACCCCGTTGGCCCGAGGAACGCGATGGTCTCTCCGGCCTCAACAGTAAAACTTACATCCTTGAGGATGTCCGGACCCTCTTCATACCGGAAGCTTACATGATCAAATTCAATCCTTCCGGTGATTTCGGGATGAAGCCCTGAAAACAGATCTTTTTCCTCCGGTTCGTTCAGGATCTCCTGAATTCTCTCAAGAGAGACGAAGGTTTTCCCCATCTCCGTTAGGATCCGGCCCAGTTGACGGACAGGCCATAAAAGGCGCCCGACATAGGTAAAGAAAACTACCATTGTTCCCATACTGAAAACCCCGGTGGCGGCCCAATATCCACCCAGGATGAGGACCGCGCCGATCTGCATGAGACTCATGAAATCGGAGAGGGACCAGTACCAGGCGAGAAGCCGGATGAGACGCGTGGTCAGGACCCGGAACTCCTGGTTGCGTTCATCAAATCTGTCTATCTCAAATCGATGTCTTCCGAAGGCTTTTACAACCCGGATCCCCGTCAGATTTTCCTGAAGGACCGTGGAGAGTCTCCCCTCAGCTTCGTCGGAGGCCCGGAAGGTCTTCTGGACCTTTAAAAAGAAAAGATAGGCAAAGGTGAAGATAAAAGGGATAACCGCCATCGAGAAGAGGCCCATCTTCACATTTAGGCGGATCATGATGGTAGCAGCCATGATAACCATGAACAGGGTCCGTCCAATTTCTACGAACTGGGTAGCCAGAAACTTTCTTATGGTTTCGATATCGCTTGTGGCCCTCTGGATAAGGTCACCGGTCCGGGCTTTTACATGATAATCGAAGGGTAACCTCTGTAAATGGGCAAAAAACCGGTTACGGATATTTTTCGCTGTAGTCTCTGCCGCCTCAGCAGACCACTTTCCTTTCAGGAAGTGAAACAACCCGCTTACCGCGGTAAGCAGGATTAACGATGAAGCCCCTAACATTATGTGCTGAAGCATCCAGCTGGTTCCACCTAACTTTTCAAGGAGAGAAATGAGCCAGGCCGGACCTTCGAATGGTTCGCCCCCAATTACCGAATCAATCAGGTACCTGATTACCAGGGGATTCAGCAGCGAAATAATTGTTGAAATCGCTATAGCGAATATGGATAACAGGTATTGAGCCCTGTTACCTCTCATAAATGTGAAAAGCACTGAAAAATTCTTTTTCTTCATAATGATGTTACCACTGATGACACGTAGACGTGTCGAAGAATGAACAAGCCGCAGGTTTGGAGGACCCTGAACGTGGGTACCCAAAAAGGCCTGTATACGCCGAAATACAGGTAATGCTTATAAAAAAGGCATACACCTCTGTTAAACAGTAAAAATAGAAATTGTCAGGAGTTAATTGCGGAAATTGTCATCGATATCCTCTTCTTCTGTACGTCAATGGGCGACGGCTAACGGAAAAGTGATCCGACAATAGGATAATTTTTTTCTAAAATAAAATTATGCAGCCGTAGTCTCTTCTGTCAGCCCCTTCTACAAGTCGTAGACAAGGAAAACTTTAGCGCAAATCATAAAACACCTCCTTGATCCGGATATTTATACAAGCGCAGTATCGAAGTTAGCAATGATATTTATTTGTGTCAAGAGATTTTAAAAAAAAATGCCCATTAAGGGAAAGTCATGTTACTGTATAGGTTATGGAGAATGTATATCTATTCAAATGGCTGTTAGTGTTAAGTGTTGTATCCGGGTTGTTATTCTCCTGTGCCGGTACTCAGGATGCTCAGGATATGAGCGATGCCCGGGGATATGAGAATCCCGAAGCCCTTTTTGGCAATGAGTCATTTCTGCTTATCAATGAGATCCAGGGGGCCGGACATATCTCCCCGGAGAAGGGGAACGCTATCCCCTGGGTCCCGGGAGTTGTAACTGCTCTACGGGGTGCTCTCGGATTTTACATGCAGAATCCCTTTCCCGACGACGATCCCGCAACCAGCGAAGGGATTTTTGTATCAAACCGCCGTCCACTGAACATCAAAGCGGGAGACCTGGTAAAAGTGCGGGGAAAGGTCAGGGAATACTATCCGACAGGGACCGATTCCGGTTCCCTGTCGATTACCCAGATTACCCGGCCGGAAATTGAGGTGATCTCCGAAGGTTACCCCCTTCCTGAACCGGTAGTAATCGGCAAGGCCGGCCGAATACCTCCAAAAGATTCTATCTGGCAGGATAGTCCCGAAGAGGAAAATGTAGAGTCAAGCCCATTTACTCCCGATTCCGATGGTATAGATTTTTATGAAACTCTCGAAAGTATGATCGTGGAGGTGAGGGACCCTCTGGTTGTCGGGAGTATTCATACCGCCTATGGTGAAATCCATATTATCGGGGATGGAGGTTCCTGGACCGATGATCTGACCCCCCGGGGTGGTCTTATCATCGACAGAGGGGACGAAAACCCTGAAAGTATAATAATTGACGTCATAGAGAATCAGGGTATTATCGAGATTGATCCGGTTCCCTTCCTGACAGTGGGTGACCGGTTCTCCGGGGCTGTAAGAGGGATTGTCGATTACAATTTCCACCTGTATAAGATCCTTCCCACGGAAGTTCCTCCCCCCGCTATCAAGGCTAATCTGGAACGTGAAACTACCGGCCTCACTGCGAAAGAGAGCGACTTTACGTTAGCAACATTTAATGTTGAAAACTTGTCGGCAAAAAGCGCGGATACCAAGTTTGATGATCTGGCTGAAACAATTGTGCTGGGGTTGCACAACCCCGATATCATCGCTCTTCAGGAGATTCAGGATAATAGCGGAACTGAAGATGATGGGATAACTGCCGCGGATGCAACCTACCGAAAACTGATTGAAGCGATCGAAGGAGCCGGAGGCCCGTCAACCTATGCATTTCTGGATATCTCCCCTGTTGATGGAGCTGAGGGGGGTGCTCCCGGTGGAAATATCCGGAACGGTTTTCTTTACAATACCGAAAGAGTGGAGATCCCCCAGTTGAATCCTGGCGGCTCAGCTGAGAAGGTTGAGGTTGAACTTCAAAATGGAGGTGCTGTTTTATCCCGAAATCCGGGGAGGATCGATCCTGCCAACAGAGCTTTTTTCGCATCCCGGGTACCCCTGGTCTGCGCTTTTTCCTTTCGTGGGGAATCGATCTTCATAATAAATCTTCACCTCAATTCCAAGGGCTCCGATAACCCGCTCTGGGGAAAGATTCAGCCTCCCCGAAGGATTACGGCGGTACAAAGGGAAAAGCAGGCTGAGGTGATCCGGGGATTCATTGACGAGGTTTTTTCTCTTGATGTAAATGCTAAGATCATTGTCCTTGGGGATATGAATGAATTTGCCTTCAGGAAACCACTTGAGGTGCTTGCGGGCAGCGATCTCCATGACCTTGCCACGGAGCTGCTTCCCTTGAATGAACGGTATACCTATGTGTATCAGAATAACAGCCAGGCCCTGGACCATATCATGGTGACAGGTAACCTCCTTGGAGGAGTCAGGGTGGATATTGTCCACAGATATGCTGAGTATCTCTACGGCATGCGGCAAACCGATCACGATCCGATACTGGCGGTTTTTTCATTTTAATGGAAACGGAAGGGAATATGGAAAAAGCAGACAGCACCGGGAAAAGGACCGGCATAATGAGAAACCTCTTTAGAGAAAACTATCAGGGATATCTTTTCATTGCTCCCGCGGCAATTCTTATCAGTGTTTTTGGGATATTTCCGATGTTTTTCACTGTTTTCGTCAGTATGCATAAATGGCGGATGCGCAGGGGGCAATTCCTTTTTCTTGATAATTTTGTGAGGATATTCGGTTCCTACTGGTACATTCTCCTCATCATTCTTCTTGGCCTGATTATTTACTTTGGAATGAAACTCTGGAATGCCGGTAAGGAAAGAAAACTCCGTGCCCCGGAAATACCAGGAAAGAGTGGATCTGTCCAGCATTTTCTGGGTATTATCATCTTTTTCTCCGGGCTGTTGGGTTTGTTTATTTTAATCCCGAACATGTATCAATCCGGAGACTCCAACATGATGGATTCTCTCCGGGTTACGATCTGGTATTCCCTTGGGACCGTCCCAATACAGCTTTTTGTAGGTCTTCTGGTAGCAGTGCTCCTGGACCAGAAATTCAGGGGGAAACAGGCATTCCGGGTAATTTTCCTCCTCCCCTACATCGTCCCTTCGGTTGCGTCGGCAACCATCTTTGAGCGGCTGTTTTCCCTTCGTTCAGAATCCTTCGCAAATCAGGTTCTCATCGCTTTTGGCAGAGAACCCCTTCAGTGGCTTCTGGAGCCCTCAGGGATTTTCTCCATGATGTTCGGCAAAGGAGGATCTGAGGGCCTCGGGGTAATAGCTACCTATCTGCAAACCTGGGTTCAGGGGCCCTCTCTCGCCCTTGTCTCAATTATGTTTTTCAACTGGTGGGTCTTTGTCGGGTATTATTCTCTGATATTTGCGAATGGTCTTGCCCAGATATCAAAGGATATTTACGACGCTGCGGAGATGGATGGCGCTCCCAAAAGGACGGTCTTCTTCAAGATCATCGTTCCCCTCTTATCACCTACGACCTATTTCCTGAGCATGCTCGGCATCATCGGCACCTTCAAGGCTTTCAACCATATCTACGTTCTGCGTAACCCCGCGGCACGGGGAGCTGCCGATCCAATGAGTATCCACATTTTCTTTACCTTCTTCAGAAAATCGAGGTTCGGTTACGCCGCCGCCATGGCACTTTTACTATTTATCATCGTTCTTGGGCTTACCCTGCTTCAGCGGCGGATCATGGAAAAACGGGTCTTTTACGGAGAGTAGGCATGAAACACCTTAAGTTATACAAAGTAAAGCAGACAGGTAACCGGGCCTTCCTCTATCTTGTTTTGATAATTGGGGCCATAATCGCCATTCTTCCCTTTCTCTATATGATCGCTAATTCGCTGAAAACCTATTCAGAAACGGTAACCAGAGTGAGCGCGAATCCCCTCTCTCCCCGGTTCTGGCCAAAGGTCCCGCAATGGGAGAACTTCAGGATAGTAATAGATGAAGCAAAGATGGGGGCTTACTTCATCAATAGTACTATCATCTCCTCCGTTACCGTTTCAGGAATATTTATCATTTCAACTTTCTCCGCCTATGCCTTCTCCAAAATGCGTTTTGCCGGGAAAGACATTATTTTTTCTATCATGTTAGCTACCCTCATGATTCCTGAAACCGTGTTGTTGATTCCAAATTTTCTGACGGTCTCCGCCTTTGGCTGGATAGATAAACTTCCTGCTCTGACAATCCCCTTTATGGGCAGTGCCTTCTTCATCTTCATGCTTCGGCAATTTTTTAACCAGATTCCAAACGCAGTAATTGAATCGGCAGTTATCGACGGTTGTTCCCACTTGCGGATACTCTGGTTCATTGCTGTTCCCCTCACCAAGGCCCCCATATTTACCGTTGCTTTCCTCGCTTTTCATGGGGCGTGGAATGCCCTGCAGTGGCCCCTTGTTGTTACTCAAACAGATAAATGGCGGCCTATCGCCGTCGGTCTTACCCGCTTTGTTACCGAAGCGGGTCCCGAAAGCCAGCTCCGGTTAGCCGGGGCTGTTATCGCGATCCTCCCCATCCTGATAATCTATATGATTGCCCAGCGGCAGATAACCGAGGCAATCGCCAGAACCGGGATGAAAGGATAAAAAAAACACATGGACACTTTAAGGAGGTGTGTATGAGTAAAAAACTGTTATTAGGACTTCTTATTATGCTGCTTGCAGCGCCAATCTTTGCTGGTGGTTCAGCAGAGAAAGAGGCAATGAAAGCACTTGATGATGTTGATCCATCCGGACAGGAGGTCCTGTACTGGTTTCAGCATTCCCGTGCGCGGGAAGAGGCTATTCAGAAGCTCATCGCGGAATTCAATGCCACAAATGAGTGGGGTATCACTGTTGTCGGCGAATTCGCCGGTGGTTATAGTGACATCTACAACAAGATGATTACCGCTATCGCCGGCGGGAACATGCCGGATCTCACTGTCGCTTATCAGAATCAGGCTGCCGGATATCAGGTAGCAGATGCCCTTACGGATCTGAATCCCTATGTAAGCCACGCGAAGTGGGGACTCGGGGACGCGAAAAGTGATTACTTCGAGGGATTTATCAATCAGGATGTGAATGCCCAGTTTGGCGGTCAACGGCTCGGTTTCCCTCCGAACAGGTCACTTCAGGTGCTCTATTATAATAAGACCTGGCTCGGAGAGTTAGGCTACTCAGCCCCTCCAATAACCTGGGATGAATTTACTGAAATGTGTAAAGCAGCGACTGAATCGGGACCTGGCAGGGTAGGCTACGATATCAATACCGATGCCTCGGCTGTGTTTGGTCAGGTTATCACTTTTGGTGGAGATATCGCGCTTCCCCGTGGAGGCGGCTATAAGCTGAATACTCCTGAAATGCGGGAAGCATTGGCTGTAATGCGGGACCTTTTCCAGGATGGTTACGCTGTAAAGATTGCTGAACCTTATGGCGACCAGACTGACTTTGGAAACTATAAAACTCTCTTTACCATAGGTTCCACCTCCGGACTGCCCTATTATGAACGTGCGGTGCAGGGAAGTGACAGGCCCTTCGAATGGAGTGTCGCGGCCCTTCCTTACGCAACCAAAGAACCGGTACTCGATGTCTATGGGGCTTCTTTAAGTATTCCTAAATCCACGCCGGAAAAACAACTCGCGGCATGGCTCTTCGTCAAATGGCTGACCGAACCCGCACAACAGGCAGCATGGGTAGTGGCTTCTAACTACTTCCCTGTACGAAAGACCACGATGAATGATCTGGACAGTTACTTTGAAAAGAACCCGAAGTATAAGGATGCCTTCGATCTGCTTATGAATGTTAAAACCATGGCGGAACCACCGTATGCCGGATATGACGAGGTCCGGGATTTGATGAGTGCGGCATACAATGAGATCCTTGATGGAGGAGATATCGAGAAGGTCCTCGCGGCTGCTGAGATTGAAGCAAACGAGATTTATGATTTCTCATCTCCGGAGTGAAAGGAAAGGAACTTAAAAAAGACTATCGGGGCTGTTTCTTCTTAATAAGGAGCAGCCCCCCTTTTGGTTAACGGTACAGGTAGATAGATAAAAGGAGGGGCGAATGATGATTAACACCACACAGGTAACCGGGTGGCTCGATAAGGGGATACTCCTCCATCCACTTTCAGAAAATCTTTCAGGATCTCAGATTGTCCGGACTCTGGCAGGGGAAAATACCGATGAAAATCCTCTTTCGAAACGGATGGGACCGATTGATTCGATAGACCATATCATCTTTATCATCATTGATGGTCTCGGGATGAATCTCCAGGAAACCTTCCCTTCAGGCGGTTTCCTTGCTTCCAATCTGATATCAAAGGCGCGCGCGGTGTTCCCTTCAACTACTGCCGCTGCCATGACAACCTTTGTAACAGGGAAATGGCCCGGGGAACATGGCATAATCGGCTGGAACACCCATTTCCCCAGGTTTGGCCGGACCGTAACATTGTTGCCCTTTACCGACAGGATGAATTGGACGAATCTGGGAGAGCTGGGATATGGGGTGGAAGATTTTATTTCAGGGACACCTCTGTTTGATAATCTTAAGAGGGTAAAAACCGCGTTTATACCCGACGCTTATAAAGATGGCAACTTTAACCGTTGGGCTTATTCAGGCGGCCCGATTTTCGGGTACGCATCCTATGTAGAAATCCTGAAACTCTGGAAAACACGGCTCAACGAAATTGAGGGAAAGGGGGAGAAATCCATCACCTTCATCTACCTGCCCGCTATCGATAAACACCAGCATGAGTCTGGAGCGGAACCTGATATCATTGCGCCTTTCGTAAAGGAAGTTGATGATTTCCTCGGGGTTCTTGTGGATCTTTCAGCCTCGGGATCCTGTATTATAGCTACTGCGGATCATGGACTGCTTTCGGTTCCTGAAGATTCCCAGATAAGGATAAACCTGGATCATCCGCTTATGGCCAACCTTGAGGTACCTCCCTCCTGTGAATCGGTTACCCCGGTTTTCCACGTAAAAAAGGGAAAAGAAGAGCGGTTCCGGGGAGAACTTTCATCTCTTACAGGGGAAGCATTTTCCCTCATCACCCCCGGGGAAGCCTGTACATTGAAACTCTTCGGCCCATCTCCGGAATCTTACATCATCGGACCCTCCCTTGGCACGTTTATCGGGATCGCGAGAGAACCTTTTGCCCTGATCTTTGATGCCCCTGATCACCCATATCCCAATCACATCGGCTTTCATGGCGGTCTGCGGCCGGCCGAGATGGAGGTCCCCTTCTTTTTCTACCACTGTTAGATCCCAACAGATTTATCAGATCCATCAGAACTATCGGATGTTAGTCAAAGAGATCCAGCTGCTGCTCCTGACTGAAGAGATTGTCTATATCCCTGCCCAGAATATTTTCAAAGGTTTTCGCGATCGGAAGAAGCTGTTTCTCCAGGTAATGTTCATAATCCAGAGGAGCTTTCAGATAACCTGCCGGTTGCGGCCCTTCAAGGGTCATCCAGTACCGGATGAGTCCCCTCCTTTCTTCTTCCGGCAGCAGCAGGGCCGCTTTTACATGGGGAGGGTGACTCTTTATGTATGATTCTACCGGTTTCCTCAAGGATTTTATATAGAGTAGTTTCTCGTCGATCCTCCCATTTTGGAGGTCCGAGATACATAACCTGATAAAATCGGATATCATTTGTGCCGGTTTTTCCTCAAAGATCAATTTGAGCAGGGCGATCTGAAATTGTTTAGCAGCATCAGTCCAATCCCGCCGGACTGCTTCCATCCCCTTTATTTCGATTTCCCCTTCAAGGGTAACTCCCGCATATCCCTTTGCCCGGCCCCTGGCCCCTTCATAAACGGCCCCACGGAGGGGTGGAAGAAAGAGTTTTCGGTAAGTCTTTTCGAATTCAAGTTCAAGGCGGCTTTCAACACCGAAGGTTTGTTTAATGTAATCCGATATTCTTTTATTGACCTCCAGACAGAGCTTTTCCCCCTCCCCCCGGCGGTCCACTTTCGCTTCCACGAAGAGGGAGTCGGTGTCACCGTAAAGGACCCGATATCCCATTTCCTCAAAGAATGTTTGAGATTGATGAAGAATATGCTGTCCGGTTTGAGTAATTCCCGCTGCCAGAGGAACACCCGCGAACCTGCAGCCTGAAGACCCAAGTACTCCGTAAAAGGAGTTCATAATGATCTTATAGACGAAAGAAGCAACCGGGTCTCCCTGTTCTTTTGCTTCCGCCCGCCGGGCAAAAAACTCTTTGAGCAGGGAGGGAAGAATCCCATCTTCGGTT
The DNA here is from genome assembly GCA_023131935.1 of Spirochaetales bacterium. Lineage (GTDB taxonomy): Bacteria > Spirochaetota > Spirochaetia > JAGLYY01 > JAGLYY01 > JAGLYY01. The sequence continues at coordinate 12,257 of JAGLYY010000122.1, forward strand.
GAAAACCGGTAGCCTCCGGGAATCTCTATAGTCTGTTCTCCGGGTTGTAATCCTTTGTAGTAGGAGAGGGGATCGATATTGAAGGTCCTGATGATAGCAGGATAGAGGCTTTTGTAATCGAAGATGTACACAAAAGAAAAAAGCCCGGTGCGTGGCGGGATGATCCCGCCGCCAGGGGCCTGACCCTGGGGGAGGGGATCTACCCCCAGTGAGGGAGAAACATATCCCCGCCGATGCAGTTCCCGGGTATAAAGATTTTCAAAGCTGCTGATGCTGGTCCAGGCCCTTCCGATCTGGACCCCAATAAGAAGAGATCGCTTAAAGGTGAGATCGAGAAGACCGGTTTTCTCAATGATTTGTAAAACGAGCCGTGCATCCTGGAGACAATAGCTGCAGAAGTCCTTCGGATTTTCCCGGTACATCCTCTCAAGGGTCTGCAGTTTCTCCCGGGTTGTGGTGTAGGAGATTAGTTTGCCTGTTCCCAACACTCCGTTTGCCACGGTTTCCAGGGTAAAGTCTGGAAATCTGTCGGGACCCGCCCGGACAAGCCGGAGGCCGTCGACCACTTCTCTCCCAGGGATAATGGGAACAGGGCTATGCCCCCTTCCGGGGGGGAGAAGACGCGCTATATCATCACTGCGTCCGATGATCGGTTTAATATTATTTTTATCAAGACGTTCAAAAATCCGGGGGATATCAAAATCAATGACATTCCACCCCGTAATAATATCAGGATCCAGTTCCTGAATTTTTTCGCAGAGAGCGGAAAGGAGCAGCCCTTCGGATGGAAAATCGGCAATCCCGTCATCAACCCCACTGTCGCCAAGGAAGAGCACCTCCTCTTGCGTTTCCTTCCAGGGGGCTTTATGTACGAGACCGATAGTAATGATGTGACCATCGTGGATATCGGTTTCAATATCAATGGAAAGGACCGATAGATCCGGTGTCCAATCGTCAGGTTTAAGATCGGGATTTATGTAAACCCGGTCTACATGTTTTCCCCTCTTCCAGGATCCCTCAATTTTCAAACTCCCCCTTATCTCCAGATCTACGAGGGCCTGATCGGTAAATCGGAAGTCTCCCTCGTAGGTCCGTATCCCGGAAGCCTGAAGATGTTCAAATGCCCTTTTCGCTTCCTGAACCTGTTGAAAACGGAGCCCTGTTACCTCTTCTCCATCCATGGTCCTGAATCCGGGATCAAAGGAATGAGCCTGAGGAAGAAGTGTCTCGACACGGTTTTTATCACCGGTACGAACATAAAAAGTGGGATGAAGACCTGTAAGGATGAGGGCAAAGGTTTCATGGTTCTCCAGGCGGCCGAGAAAATGGAGATGGGTATGTCCCCGGTAATTCCGGGTTTCTGAATAAACGATGAATCCTCGATCCAGTTATCGACTCCTTATAATAATGAAAATTCATTATTGGTTTTTTTGTATTCAGGCTCTGTTTCTATCCAACGCTAAAGAGCGATACCATTATTGCCTGATATTCTTTACAATACCACACTTCAGACCATCTTAAATCCTTCTACTTAGTCCGTTAATTCATATATACTATCAATATGAAAGAAATTAAAAGAGAAAAAATTGTAACGAATTGGCTTCCCCGTTATACCGGGATGGAGATAGGAGATTTCGGCCGGTTTGTTTTGCTTACCAATTTTCAGAGCTACCTCGAGAATTTCGCGATCAAATTTGGTGTCGAAGTAGTTGGTCGGGACCGCCCCATGCAGGCGGCTACCAGTTCTTCTGGAATTACCATGGTCAACTTTGGTATCGGATCTCCCAATGCCGCAACGATCATGGACCTCCTGAGTGCTGTTGATCCCGAAGCGGTGCTTTTTTTAGGAAAATGCGGCGGTCTGAAATGGAGGGCCCCGGTTGGTCATTTTGTCCTTCCTATCGGAGCAATCAGAGGGGAGGGGACCGGTCTCGATTATTTCCCAATAGAGGTTCCCGCTCTGCCCAGCTTCAGGCTTCATGAGTTTGTGGGGCTGGAACTGGTAAAACGGAACCAAGAGTACTCAACCGGGGTAGTTTATACCACTAACCGGCGGGTCTGGGAGTGGGATACCAAGTTCAAGGAGTATCTCAAGAAAACCCGTTCAATTGCTATCGATATGGAGACCGCAACCCTCTTTACCGTCGGATTATATGACCGGATTCCCCGTGGAGCCCTGCTTCTGGTTTCGGACACACCGATGATCCCCGAAGGGGTAAAAACAGAGGAAAGCGATAAGTCGGTAACCCGGCAGTATGGGCAACTTCACCTCGAAATCGGAATTGCTACCATGGAAACCCTCTGTAGAAGCGAAGAACAGGTTAAACACCTGCAGTATTAATGACAACTCTTCCAATCGCGGTTCATCAGTGTGGTTACTTCTCTTCCCGGACCGCTGTCACGGAACACTTCACTGTTCCCGAAATTGGGGGAGAGGATGTGCTTACATTGCTCAATCTTGGGTATCGCCACTTCGGCAATTATTTCTTCCGTCCTGTATGCGAAGGGTGCAGGCGCTGTATCCCCATCCGGGTTGATGCCGCTAGGTTTCAACCGGGGAAAACCCAGAGGAGGATTCTGAACAGGGGGCGAAGGTTTACCATAGAGTTTTCAAGCCCCCGGCACAACCAGGATTCATTTCAGCTTTATACAGCTCATAAAAGCCGCTTCCCGGAGAACGGTGGGGGAGAGGATTATTATCAATTTATTAAGAGTTTCTTCCAGGAATCAGAATACAACAGACAGATAAGCATCAAGGATGAAGAAATTCTCGTAGCCGTAGCCCATCTGGATATCCTTCCCGGAGCACTCTCGGCGGTGTATACCTATTTCAATCCTGCTTTCGCTGAATACAGTCCCGGTACCCTTTCAATCCTTCTGGAAATATCCCTGGCACAGGAACGATCCATACCCTGGGTTTACCTTGGATATTATATCGGGGAGAACAGACACATGCGGTATAAGAACTCATACTACCCGAACCAGCTGCTTGTTTCTGTAAATAACTGGAGGGATTACCGGGATGGAAAGGGAATTATTCTGGATGATTCTCTTGTAGCCGGAGGATTTACCTCGATTTATTGAGCGGAGCAGTCTGTCCTTTAGTATCTTTTTTACCGATTTGTGATTTTCATCCGGATAATAATAGTAGTTGTACAGATCGGGAAAGAGGATATTGTGGAGTGCTGAAGGGAAGGTGATAACCGACAGGTATTAGTGGTGCCTTTTCCGGAGCACCTCCTCCACATCTGTTAACGAGAGACCCATGTCGACGGTTAAAACTGTCAGGTGATAGAGCAGGTCGGCTGTTTCCTCCAGATACAGCTCCCTCCGGTCTTCCATTGCCTCAATAATAGTTTCAACAGCCTCTTCTCCTACCTTGCGTGAAATTTTTCCCCGGCCTTCAGAGAACAGCTTGGCTGTGTATGAACTTTCCGTAGGGTTTTCCTGCTTTTGCCTGATGATCTCTTCGAGACGGTACAGGAACCTGCCAAAGCCTTTGTTGGTGTCGGCAAAGCAGGTATCCGATCCTGTATGGCATACCGGTCCCGCGGGGTCCACCTGGATCAGCAGGGTGTCTCCATCACAATCCTCCCGAATTTCCCTGACATGAAGGAAGTTCCCCGATGTTTCTCCCTTCGTCCAGAGTTTCTGCCTACTTCTGCTGAAGAAGGTGACTACACCGGACTCCCTGGTTCTTTTCAGAGATTCAGGGTTCATGTAGCCGAGCATGAGCACTTTCCCCGTTTGATCGTCCTGTATTATCGCCGGTATCAACCCTTCGCTGTTATATTTCAGTTTCATTTTCTTTCCTCTCAAGCAGGCGCATCGGCAGCCCCGCGGCGGCGAGGTACTCTTTTACCTCTACTATGCGCAATGTTCCGAAGTGGAATACACTGGCGGCAAGGGCCGCATCCGCTTTACCGAGGGCAAACACGTCATAAAAATCCGCCGGAGTTCCGGCTCCGCCGGAGGCTATGACCGGTATCCCCACCGATTCTGATATCCGCCTGGTTATATCGAGGGAAAATCCTTTTTTAGTACCATCCCCGACCATGGAGGTCAGAAGGATCTCTCCTGCGCCTCTTTCCCAAATTTCAAGGCACCAGTCTACAGCCCGGCGGGAAGTCCGGTTTCTCCCTCCGTGCGTAACAACCATCCACTCGCCGTTATAAGGCCTGACATCAACTGCCACTACAACAGCCTGACTTCCAAGCTCTCCAGCTATGGCGGTGATGATTTCAGGATTATCCACAGCCCTCGTATTGATGCTTATCTTGTCCGCTCCGTATTCAAGCATCGATGCCGCATCTTTAACTGTACGTATTCCTCCCCCTACGGTGAAAGGGATGTTTATTACCCTGCTGACTCTTTTTGCCAGGTCTGAAAGAGTTTTTCGTTTTTCCACGGTTGCGGTGATATCAAGAAAAACGAGCTCATCCGCCCCTTCTTCCGCATAATGCGCCCCCAGGGTGACTGGATCCCCTGCATCCTGGAGGTTCGCAAAGTTAGTGCCCTTAACAGTCCGGCCGTTCATAACATCGAGACATGGTATTATTCTTCTGGTCAGCATAGTCCGAGCTCCTTTGGGGTCAGAGTCCCCTCGTACAGCGCTTTTCCGACAATTACACCCTGGATGCCGATATCATTCAGGTTCTCAATATCGGAGTATCCACGGACTCCGCCGCTGGCAATGATATGGAATTCCGGGAAGGCACCCCGCAGTTCCCGGTAAAGCGCCGTATCGATCCCTTCCAAGGTGCCGTCTCTGGTGATGTCAGTTACCATCACTTTTACAATCCCCTGGTTCTTCCAGTTATTAAGGTAGGGGATCATCTCCTCCCGGGTTTGATCTGTCCATCCGGATACTGCAATCATCCTCTTGCGGATATCCGCCCCGAGGATGACTCTGTCTGCCCCGTTTGCTTCAATGATGCTCATGAGAACCTCTGGTTCTTTTACCCCCAGGCTCCCTATTCCAATCATCTGGCTACCTGCTGAGAAAACCAGGTTGGCGGTTTCCCTGCTCCGAATTCCGCCGCTGTAGTCGATGATGAGGGAGGTACGTTCTCTTATTTCGTGAAGAACCTGCAGATGAACAGGATTTCCCTGCAGGGCGCCGTCCAAATCAACAAGGTGAAGGCGTTTGAATCCTGTCTGCTCGAATGCTATGGCCTGCTGCACGGGGTCAGGGTGGTAGACATTCACCTGAGAAAAATCTCCCCGGGTCAGGCGAACGCAGTTTCCCCCCTTTAGATCGATAGCCGGGATTACTTCAAGCATATGATTCTCCTTTGAACAGAAAATTTGACAGGATATCCTGTCCAATGGTCCCGCTTTTTTCAGGATGGAACTGCAGAGCCAGAAAATTATCCTGCCGCATTGCTGCGCTGAAGGGGATCGAATAATCACATATTCCAACGGTTTGCTCTCCAACAGGCAGATAATAACTGTGTACAAAATAGAGATAACTTCCCTCTTTAATCCCTTCAAAGCATGGATCCTGCAGGCTGTGGACGCTGTTCCATCCGGTGTGAGGGACCTTGGCTGAAGGGGGGAATCTCCGAACCGTTCCGGCAAGGATTCCCATACCTTCCTCATCCGCTTCCTCGAGATATTCCCCCAACAGTTGCATCCCCACGCAGATCGCAAGGACCGGCTGCTTCAGCCGCGGTATGAGATTGATCAGACCGTTTTCTCTTATAGAGGAAAGGGCTGATCCCGCATTGCCTACACCGGGAAATATGACCCGGTCTGCCTTCAGAAGTTCATCCGGATCATCGGTGATAACCGGTTCTACTCCCAGACGGTTCAGGGCGTTGGTAACTGATCGTATATTTCCGGCGTTGTACCGGATTATTGCTGTTCTCATCCTGTTCCTCACAAGGTACCTTTTGTGGAGGGGACCCCACCACCGATTCCTGTCTGCCGTACTGCCATCCCCAAAGCGCGTCCGAAGGCCTTGAAGATTCCTTCTGCCATGTGGTGTTCGTTTTCTCCCTTGCAGGAGATGTGAATTGCCGCTCCCGCAGCGGTTGAAAGACTCTTGAAAAAATGGGGAAACATCTCGGCAGGCATCCCGCCGATCTGCTCCCGGGTAAAATGGGCATTCCATGCAAATTCGGGCCTGCCTGAGAAATCCAGGAGTACTTCCGCCGCTGATTCGTCCATTGGCAGTGAAAATCCGTATCGCCCTATATCTTTTTTCGAGCCAAGGGATTGGGTAATGGCCTCTCCAAGGCTGAGGGCGGTATCCTCGATGGTATGATGCTCATCAACCTCAAGATCGCCTTTTGCGATGATTTCCATGTAGCAGCCGCTGTGACTGGCAATCTGGGTGAGCATATGGTCAAAGAAACCGATTCCCGTATCAATTACTCCCCTGCCGGATCGATCAAGTTCAACCCTTACCAGTATCTGTGTTTCAGTCGTTTGCCGTCTTACTTCGGCCCTGCGCCTGGGTTTCTCAAATTGCGGGGTACTGCTGAACCGCGGCTGAGGGACGGCAGCAGATCTTAAGGATGGGCTTGTTTGGTCATGAAGGGCCTCAAGCAGCAGGATAATTTCCTCCCTGGTTCCGACGCTTATCCTGATCCAATTCTTTAGCCGGGGGTTTTCCGGCCAGTACCTCAGGGCGAAACCGAGTCTCTCCATGTCCCGGTAGATCTTTGCCGCTCCGTTTAATCGAAGGAGAAGGAAATTCCCTTCCGATGGGAGGACCTCTCTGACCACCGGCAGCTTTTCCAGTTCCTTTCGGAGAAAGCATCTGTTGTCCACGATTGTCCGGACCATAAGGTCCTTCTGGTACCCCCTGGACAGAGCCTTTACTGCCAGTCTCTGAGCCGGGCCGCTTACGTTGTAGGGCGGTTTAATGGAATTGAGAATACTTATCATCCCAGGATCCCCGAAGGCAAGTCCGATTCTCACTCCAGCCAGCCCCCAGGCTTTGGAAAGGGTCCTCAGGACGATCAGATTCCTTCTGAACCCTGTGATTTCAAGGACAGACCGGGCAGAGGAGAAATCGATATATGCTTCATCCACAACCACCACACCGGGGAAGGAATCGATGAGGAGGGTCAGTTCATTTTCATGAATCACCATTCCCGTCGGATTGTTCGGTGAGCAGAGGAAAAGGACTTTCCCGTGGGTGTTCCTGAGGGCCCCGGTATCCAGGGAAAAATCATCCCTCAACGGGATTTCCTTCGTCTCCACCCCCTGAGACGCTGCCGATGTTGAATACATTCCGTAGGTTGGCGGGCAGGTGACGATTTTGTCTTTCCCCGGCTCACAAAATGCCCGGATGACCAGGTCGATCACCTCGTCACTGCCGTTCCCGATGAAAACCGAGTTCATTGGTACGGAAAAAGTGCGGGAAACCTCTTCCTTTACTCTTAATTGCCTGGGGTCGGGGTACCGGTTGTTGCCCCGGCTTCCGGTAGATGAGAGGGGATTTTCGTTTCCATCCAGGAAAAAACGGATTCCTTCGGTTTTCTTGTGTCTGGCCGCCTGGTACGGTTTGACTTCTCTCAAATTCGGCCGCAGGAAATCTGCAGGAGAGAAGTCCTCAGTTTCCCCACCGGATCCGGATTGCTCGATGGCCCTGATACGTATCTCAACAGCCCGTTTGTGGGCCTCAAGCTGCTCCGCCCCGGCAATGACCATAACGGTCTCTCCGAGGGAGGCCAACCCTCTGGATGTCAGTTCCTGAAAGCTGATCGATTTCTCAAAACTACTGACTGTAAGACCTGAAAATGCCCGGGCGGAACCGCCGGTAGGCAGGGTATGATTCGGCCCGGAAGCGTAATCTCCCGCCGCCTCCGGGCTGTACTGTCCGAGGAAGACCGATCCGGCGTTTCTGATTTTTCCCGCCATAGTCCCGGGATTGGAAACCTGGAGAATGAGGTGTTCCGGCGCGTAGTTATTGACCGCATCTATGAGTTCTTCTTCGGTTCTGAAAAGGACAGCAGCCGAGGAATCCTCTGAGGCATTTATTAACCGGAGCCTGGGCAGGGTTTTTTTCTGTTCCGCCATTGCGGCGATTACCTTTTCAGCCACGGTCTTCACGGTGGTGAAGAGAACTGCCTGGCTGTCGGGACCATGCTCCATCTGGCTTAAGAGATCTGCGGCTGCAAAATCCGGCCGGGTGCTATCATCCGCCACTACCGCAAGCTCGGAGGGGCCCGCCGCCATGTCGATGGCCGTCCCTTCCTGACTGACCAGGACCTTGGCTGCCGTAACATACCTGTTTCCCGGACCGAAGATTTTATCCACCGCAGGAATACTCTCTGTGCCGTAGGCCATTGCACCGATCGCCTGGGCCCCTCCGCAGCGGTATACCCTTTCTATCCCCAGAAGGGAGGCAGAGTAAAGGATGGCGGGGTGGATTATTCCGGAAAGTCCCGGCGGAGTAGTAAGGACGATCTCCCTGGCGCCTGCGATCCCCGCCGGAATACCGAGCATCAGGACTGTGGAGATAAGGGGTGCTGATCCACCGGGTATATACAGGCCGACACGGTCTATTGGTATTTTTTTTTGCCAGCACCGTATCCCTTTGACGGGGAAGGCCTGAAATTCGCCCTCCCTCTGGTATTCGTGATAGGTCCGTATATTCTTTTCCGCCTGTTGTATCGCCTTTTTTAAAGTTTCCGGTGTGTTCCTGCACCCTTCCTCTAACTCTTCACGACTCACTCTGATAGTATCAATGGAGACACGATCGTATTTCAGACTGAGATCCTTGAGAGCTGTATCCCCTTTTTCCCTGACCTTCTGCAGAATATCCGCAGTTTCGGAGAAGAGCTCCCGGCTCAAAGGGGCAGGACGTTTCAGAGCTTTTTGAAGGTCTGTTTTGTCAGGATACTGCAATAGCTTCATATGTCCTCCTAAAACATAATCTTCTCGATCGGAAGGACGAGAATCCCCTCTGCTCCGCAGTTATGGAGCCGTTCGATATTGTCCCAGAATGCTTCTTCGGGGATGACCGAATGAAGGGAACTCCACCCCTTCTGAGCAAGGGGCATTATGGTCGGGCTCTTGAGGCCGGGGAGTATGTTGATAACCTCATCTATTTTCTCGTCAGGAACGTTAAGGAGAATGTATTTAAAAGCGTCCGCCCGCTTGACGGCTCGAATTCTAAGAAGTAGCCGGTTGGCCAGTTCCAGTTTCGAGGGGGAGAGGCCCCGGTTCCGTACGAGTACCGCGGAGGAGTGGAAAATAGTTTCCACCTCCTTGAGCCCGTTGAACAGCAGGGTGCTTCCTGTGCTTACAAGATCGCAGATAGAATCGGTCAGGCCGATGGCAGGTGCAATTTCTACGGATCCGCTGATTTCGTGAATTTCAGCGTTTACCGAGTTTTCTGCCAGGAATCTTGAAAGAAGATACGGGTAGCTTGTGGCGATGATCTGCCCTTCGAGATCATTAACCCCGGTGTAGGATTTTTCCCGTGGTACGGCAATGGACAGCCGGCATTTTCCGAAGCTCAGATTCTCCATGACCGGGAGATCCATCCGCTGTTCTTCGATTTCATTTCTGCCGACAATGCCGATATCGGCGACACCGTCCATAACGTACCCAGGGATATCGTCGTCCCTGAGGTGGAGAATCTCCAGAGGGAAATTGTCTGCCGGGCTCTTCAGCTGTCCGCTGTTCTTCGGGAAGTGAATTCCGCAATCCGCAATTAGTTTCAAAGAGCTATCGTTTAATCGCCCTTTCTTCTGCACAGCAATTCGTATCTTTTCCATACTCGCTCCTCAGGCTGAAAAAAAAAGGCCTGCATACCGCAGGCCTTGAAGGAAATGTTGATTTCCGGCTACCTACATCGCATGCACCGTTCGAAAGGAGAAGTATGATGGTGATGTTTGCAAGTGTACCCGTTCATGATCAACTCTTTAGAAGTTTCTACTCGGAGAAACAGTAGCAGAGTATGTATATTATGTCAATTGGATTTTCCATATATTATGGAAAGGGCACGGGGAGAGGGGCAAGGAAAAGTTTCTTTTTTTCACAGGGGGACATGGGTTTTCATAGATACATCACGCTAAGGTTGATCGTCAAGGCATCGAAATTGATGAATCGTTAATCAAAACCGGCTAAACCGTTTAATCCGCTTCCAAATTGACTCACTTTCGGTAAGAAATTGACATACTGCCGAAGCCAGCTCCCTTGTTCTCAAATACCCATATATACTGTGAGGATTACGTTTCCCGTTATTGATGTACATGTTCTGAACAATAGCATCAACAGGTTTTACAGAACTGGAATTCTCCGTGTAGTCATCGCCTAAATCATAGTTAATCGCAACTTTGTCTTCCAGATCGGAAAAATTGTACCACTTGTTCCGTATTGTTTCCGGTGTTGGCAATTGCCCATATTCATTCAATTCCTTGTAATGCTCACACCCAATCTTTTTCATAATGACCGGGAGTCCTAAAGGAGAGCCCATGGTGATAAAAGTATGCACAGGTATACCCCGCGTACCGCATAACCCGGCAAGCACATCGTAGGCAATTATCGATCCCATAGAGTGACTGATGAGCATTATTTTCTTCCTTCTATGTCTGTAGATGGTCCTGAAAAGTCTGTCCCTTAATATCTTTTTTACCGATTTGTGATTTTCATCCGGATAATAATAGTAGTTGTACAGATCGGGAAAGAGGCGGCAAATAACCTTATCTTCCAACCAGTCAAAACGGTCCGCGTTAGGATCGTCCAATAAAATCTTATCCATTTTCTCTTCAAGTTTATCCAGCCAATGTTGTCTTCGCAATCCGGCTCTATAAGGTGTGTAACCGGAAAAAGGCAGGTACGGGTTTTCAATATAAAGTGGAGACTT
>JAGLYY010000123.1 GCA_023131935.1 Spirochaetales bacterium
ACATTAGATTGTCCCTGCAGGAATATGGGGAGAAAGCAGATTAGAACTGGAAGTAAAAGGAACACCCTTTTTCTTTTCATCCTTTTTACCCCTTTTTAGTGTATGGTTAAGTAGTATACTTCACATTATCAGTTATTTCCAATTACTGAAACCGGGGGTAGAAATGAAAAAGAAAGTGAGCTTAAATTTCCTTATTCCCATCATTATCGCCGCACTCTTCACTCTCCTGAACCTGTTCAGCTTTTTTCAGATAGGGGAACAGAGAATCTACGATCTTCTTTTGCATTTTAAACCTGAGGTACCTGAAGAGGAATCCATCCTTCTTATAGATATTGATGATCCTGCCATAGCCCAGGTGGGTGTTTGGCCATGGAGTCGGGATATAATGGCGGATGGCCTGATTCTTATGAAAGAGTTTGAGGCTAATTATGCCGTTTTTGATATTGAGTATACCGAACAGAGCCCTCTGGGAGTGAATGCTGATCTGCTTAAGGAAGAGATCCCCGATCTCTTTTTGGAAGAATTTTCCTCCATCAACCGGAACGTTGTAGACCTCTTCGGAGCTATTCAAACAGGAGCAATATCCCTGCGGGATGCTGAGGATTATGTTCATGATCTTTCCGGGCTTACGGATATTTCCAAAAACATCCTCCTTGACAAAGTTTCCGAAATTGTCAGGGACAACGATAAGTATTTAGGCCAGGCAGCCCGGCTTTTTGGAAACACCTTCTTTACAATTAACATGCTTCCCGATAAAGATGATGTTATCTCCGATGAGCATAAATCCTATGTGCTTAAGGAAATCTCACTTAAAAACGTTCAGGTCCAGGATGGAAATCCCTTCGCTGCCTTAGATATAAGACCCGCCATCCTGCCCATAATCCAGGGAGCAAAGGGAGCGGGTTTCCCGAATGTTACCGTCGATGGTGATGGGGTTATGCGCCGTATTAATTTGATCATGACCTATGATAATCACTACTTTCCGCAGCTTACCCTGGCACCGCTCCTGGATTGGCTGGGAAACCCTGAGGTGCTTATCCGGAAAGACCGGATCGTTCTGCGCGGAGCCGGGATTCAGGGGGAGCAGAGCAAGGATATCAGCATTCCCCTGACTGAGAACGGGCGGATGCTCATCAACTGGCCCAGGAAGAACTTTCTTGATAGCTTCCGGCACATAAGCTATTGGGAACTCGTTCTGAACAAGGAGCTTGAAAAGAGGCTTATTGAGAACCTGAAAGCTATCGATGAAGTGGGTTATCTCTATTACTATCAGGATTACATTCAAGGGGAATTCGGTCTGCTGTCTCCTTATCTCTATGCGGAGGAGATTAGAAAAGATGTACTTTCCGGTGATGACCCGGCATCGATGACCGATTACCGGGAAGTCAGAACCTACTTCTTCGAAGAGGCAGGAAAATACTTAAGCGGTACCGCGGAACAGGAAATTCTATCCGATATTGAGGCCATTCTTGAATCACCTGAGGTCTCACAGGAAATTAAAGAGAGCTACCGGGAAATAAAGGGGGAAGTGCCAACAGTTTTTTCCTCCATCCGGGAAGTATACCAGAGCCTTATGAAGTCCAGGGACAGGCTTCAGGAAAATCTTACCGGTTCATTCTGCATCATCGGTCAGACAGGGACCTCCACTACCGATATCGGGGTCACCCCTTTCGAAGAGGAGTATATGAATGTCGGGATCCACGCCGCGCTGATCAACACCATCCTCTCCGGTTTCTTTCTCGATGACCTGCCCTGGGGGTATTCAGCGGTCCTGGCTATTGTTCTGTCCCTCCTTGTGACTCTTATCATCCGGCGGATGGACCCCTTACCATCAGTCATTGTAGGCGTTATTTATATTGGGATCATCCTATCAGCCATAATTGGATTTTTCCTTCTAACAGGAATTTATCTGAATTTGTTGACACCATTTCTCTCAGTCTTTTTCACCACCATTGTACTCTTTCTATTGAATTTTTTCGTTCTTGAGAAGGAAAAGAGTTTCCTGCGACATGCTTTTTCACATTATCTTTCCACTGATGTTATCAACGAACTGATTTCTGACCCTGAAAAACTTAACCTGGGTGGAGAAAAAAAGTATCTAACCGCCCTTTTTACCGATGTTAGAGGATTTTCTACCATATCAGAAAAGCTCGATCCGTCAGATCTTGTAAAACTTCTTAACTCCTATTTAACGGAGATGAGTAATATCATCCTGGATCTTCGAGGTACTATAGACAAATATGAGGGAGACGCGATCATTTCCTTTTTCGGTGCCCCGGTTGAATACCAGGAGCACCCCGAAAAGGCCTGCCTTGCAGCTGTCAGGATGAAGAAAATGGAGAGGCGTCTGAATGAGCATTTCATGAAAGAGGAAATGAGTCCAACCCCGCTTTATACCCGTATAGGCATCAATACCGGGGAAATGGTAGTGGGGAATATGGGTACTCCCAAAAAGATGGATTATACGATCATGGGAAACTCGGTAAATCTCGCAGCCAGACTGGAGGGGGTAAATAAGCAATACGGCACCTGGATACTGATTAGCGAAGATACCTATAAAGACGCAGGTGCTGATTTCACCGTCAGACAGCTCGACAGAGTTCGAGTCGTAGGTATCCAAAAACCGGTAAGGCTCTATGAATTAATCGATGAAAAGAGCTGCACAGAAGCAAAAACAATGGAAGCTTTGGAAATGTTTCATTCAGCCCTTGAATTATTCGAACAAAAAGAATGGGCCAAAGCCCAGAAAAATTTCAGTACGGTATTGAAAATCATTCCGGAAGATGGCCCGTCGAACACCTATATCCAGCGCTGTAAAGATTATAAGAAGAAACCACCATCGGATACCTGGGACGGGGTGTTTAACCTGACCATAAAATAACATGATGAGGAATTGTTAATACTGGAACCGGAAAATATTCATCTGTAGTGACTATTATAAAGTATCATCATTACCGGAAATGAGGGCCGGAAAGCCATATTTGATAATACCCTCATCGGTAATATCCTGGGTGACATAACCCTTCTTCATACCAGATATCTCCCAGATGAATCCCGATTCGCAGAAGGAAACGGCGGTTCTCTTCCGTTTTGCTGTTGTATGAGTAAACAGCTTTCTGAATATTCAGGGCGCGGTTGCAGGCAGAGAGAACGCTGTCGAAGATTATCATCAGGCCGTCTCCGATTGCGTCAATGATCTCACCATCGAAATTTTCTATAAGAGGAAAGACGATACTGTTATGTTCTTCAAGGACCGCGATAGTCCGCTGTTCGTCCGCCTCCATCATCCTGGAGTAACCTACAATATCCGTGAACATGATGGCAGCCAATTTCGTCTTTTTCATATGTATCATTCCTCTCTCTTGCTCTGAATGATAAACGAATGATGTAATATCTACAAGAACCTAAAAGAACCATGGGACGGGTGAAGGTTTTTACTGAGTAATTGTAAAGATGAGGAAAGTTGTTTTAAGCAATGAGTTTATTTCACTATTCCTTGCAAATCCATGCCGTTTATGATTTTTGCGACGGCACAGGTTACAAAACGAAACTTTCAATCACCTTTTATAAATATTCTTACGATGATCAATGTCTATAACGCTTACCGAGAGAATATCATCATGTATTACATAAATCAGCCGGTAATCGCTAACACGAAGTCGCCAGCCAGGCCTGCTTATTAGTTTTTTTACACCATGTGGGCGAGGATTCTCAGCCAGACTGGTAATTACCTCCGAAATACGTTTCTTTGGTTTAAAATCCAGCTTGCTCAAGAATTTCAGCGCTTTCTTTTCAATTGTAATCTTATACGCCAAGATCTTTTTTCGCCTCTTCCCAGTCCACAAACTCAGGGGTCTTCATCGCTTTGTCAAAGGCTTTTATGTCTTCCAGTTCTTCCGCTATTGCTACAAGGATCTGAAAATCGTTCAACGAAAGTACAACATCGGTTTTATGTCCTTCTGCGTCGGTTATGAATCGGGGCGTAATAGTAATACTCATAGCCTCAGTATACACCTTTCGGGCTTTGTTCAACAATCTCTTTCTTGTGTCCTTTCTGCCGGTACTGCTCGCTTGCAGCTTTACCCAACAATAGCCGTACCTTCAATTCATATACCTCCTTGAGGTTCTCATGTTCTACGAAGATCTGCCAAAGGTTATAATTCAGGCTGTCCGGTAACCGGTTTCCAGAAAGGAAAAAACCTCCGAAATGATAAATTCGATTGACCATCATCAGTGTGAACAAGGCGGAACTGCTGCTATTGTTGAAAATAAAAAAAAGGTGGCATAGATGTATTTTACTGCCACCCTTCTTTCTAGATTGCAGCTTTGTTAAAACGAATGCAGTGAAGAAGCATCCCGGATTATTATTTCCCCGGCTGTCATGACACCTGTCCAATGGAGATGAGAGGCATCATATGCTACATCCACTATTCTCCCTCTTCTCTTTAAGAACTATCGCAATGCCGCGATTGCCCGTTCAAATCCCGGGAGGCTTCCCTCGATCACCCAATCATCCACAGCGTAGGAAATACGGAAGTATCCCGGTTTTGCAAAACCCCGTCCGGGGACCGTCAGGATCCGCTCCTTCTGCAGTGCGTCAACAACCGCAAGATCATCTCCCCCGGGGGCCTTGACAAAGAGGTAAAACGTTCCCTTCGGTTTGATAAACTTATATCCCATTTTCCCAAGGGCATCGCAGAGCTTGTCCCGTTTCCTCCTGTAAAAATCGGGATCGACTGAAATTCCCCGGAGTTTTGCCACCGTCCGCTGCATAAGGGCGGGAGCGTTTACGTATCCGAGGATCCTGTTGCAGAGGATCATCCCATTCATCAGATTCTCAAGATCATCTGCCTCTTTATGGACCGCAAGGAAGCCTATCCGTTCCCCCGGTACCGAGAGGTCTTTCGAGAAGGAGGTTGCGATGATGCTGTTCCGGTAATAGGGAAAAATCGGAGGCACAACGGCGTCATCATAGACAAGCCTGCGGTAGGGTTCGTCACTGATCAGGTAAATTGCCCGGCCGATTTCCCTGCTTTTCTCCGCAAGAAGTATCCCAAGCTCTTTAATTGTTGATTTCGGATATATCTTCCCTGAGGGATTATTAGGTGAGTTGATGATAACCGCGGCGGTTTTTTTATCGATCCGTTCTCCTATCGCTTTGATATCAAGATCGAAATCTTCCTTCCCCGGTACGAGCTCGAGAGTCCCGCCATGATTATCAACATAAAAATTGTATTCCATGAAACAGGGAGTGCTGACAAGGACCTTATTCCCCGGATTGAGGATGGTTTTTAGAGCGGTATTTAAAGCGCCGCCGGCGCCAACGGTCATGATGATATTGTTACCAGTTACTTCGGTTTGCTGTTCCTCAGACACGAACCGGGCCATTTCCTCACGGACTTCAGGGTACCCGGCATTGGGCATATACGCGTGCATTCCCGCGGGACTTTCAGTTACCAGGTCGAGTAGTACCCTTTTAAACTCATCGGGAGGATCGATATTTGGATTCCCAAGGCTGAAATCGTAGACATTTTCCGCTCCATACTGTTCCCGGAGCTTCGCCCCTACCTCGAACATTTTTCGAATCCAGGAAGAACGTTCCATCATTTCTTTTATTTTCTCTGATACTGCCATCAAATTCTCCATATTCATCAAGTCTACCGAACGTTACCCCGGAATTTCCGTTTTCGCAAGAGAATTCCCTCTCTTTCGCTTCTACCTGTGATTGTGCATATACTTTTAGTGGTTACCTAAAGAAGGAGGACAAGTATGCCGGAATTCAATTATGACAACACAAAGGAAAAAGCTAAGAAAGGAGCAAAAATGGCCTGGGAAGATATCAATGTTAAATCGGAAGATCTCATGAAAACTGTTAAGAAACTGCTTAAGAAAGGGAACATCAACAGGATATCGATAAAAGACAAGGAGGGTAATGTTGTAGTCGAAGTCCCTGTCAATATCGGAATCCTCGGGGGAATAATGGCCCCGGGCCTTGCTGCCATAGGAGCGTTAGCCGCGGTAATGACCGAATGCACCATCTCTATTGAGAAAAAAGAAGAAAGTAACAGTCCCTAAGTGTCTGAGGCTGTTTCATTTACAACTTCGGTGAAGGTTTCGAGTTCATTGGAAAATTTCTCAATGAGCGGTCCAAGCTGAGCAGCATCAATATTCCCCTTTTTGGCCTCTTTTTCCAATTCCATTGCTCTGCATAATATCCTGCCTGCATAAACATTCAGCGCTCCCCCCTTCACTGTATGAGCGAAGCGCTGTAATTGCTCCGCGCCCCCCCTGGACAGGGCCGGCATCATCTCCTGGATCATTTTCTTTGAATCCACAATGAATCCATCAAGGATTTCAAAAGCTTTCTCTCTATCTCCAATCTCGTTGAAGTACTGTTCAGGGTCAAAGACCCTGTTTAAATCCACATCGGTAACCTGATAATCCGCATTTTTTCCCGCTGTTTGTTCAGCGACCTGAAAGCCTATCCAACGCTCCACCATTTCCAGGAGGGTGTGCCGCCGGAAAGGTTTCAGCAGACAGTCCTGCATCCCCTTTTCGACACACTTAATTCTTTCCGATTGAAAACTTCCCGCGGTAACGGCGATTATCGGGGTATCAGTGTTAACTCCGGAGCCATCGCGGATCCTCCGGGCCGCTTCATACCCATCGAGTTCAGGCATCTGCAAATCTATAAGAATCAGGTCAAAAGAGGTCTCTTTGCATACCTTCACCGCTTCTAAACCATTTTCCGCGGTACCTATCCGGAACCCAAATCGACGGAGGTGGTGAGAGGCAACTTCCCGATTTACCGGATAATCATCAACAACCAGAATAACACCGGTGTTCATACCGGGGACAAGGGACCCTTTGGATGGCTTCGGCAGCTCCTCCGCTTTTTCCAAACATTTCTCAATTTCGGCAGCTGTCTTTATCGGAAGGGTGAACCAGAAGGTAGTGCCTGAACAAGGTTCACTTTTAACCCCTATTTCCCCCCCCATAATCTCTACAAGACCTTTGGAGATGCTGGTCCCAAGACCGCTGCCCCCATATTTCCGGGTGGTACTGATATCAGCCTGCATGAAATTCTGGAAAATACCCGCTTGTTTCTCTTCCGGGATTCCAATTCCCGTATCGACCACTTCAAACCGGAGACAATTCGCGCCTTTACCCGATCTGTCTACAGAAACAACAATCCCCCCCTTTTCGGTAAATTTAATAGCATTACTAACGAGGTTCAGGAGGACTTGCCGCAGCCGGCGAGGGTCTCCGTAATAAACATCAGGGACATTCCCGATTCTTGTATCAAAACTTAAACCTTTTTCCTCTGCCAGGATTCTCTGTCCATCCAGGTTCTCCGGACAGAAGGTCTTTAGAGAAAATCCAATGCATTCAAGCTTGATTTTCCCGGAATCTATTTTTGAAAGATCGAGAATATCTGAGATAAGGACAATGAGCTGCTCCGATTCATGGAGGACCTTATCGCGGTAATCCATCCGTTCTTTCCCCTCTGCTTCCACCAGAAGCTCGGTAAAACCGATGATCCCCGACAGGGGTGTTCGGAGCTCGTGAGAGATGTTCGCAAGAAAGTGGGTTTTTGCTGAGTTCGCGGCCTCTGCCTCCTCTTTTGCTCTTAGAAGCTCCCGGGTTCTTTTTTGGACCCGTTGCTCAAGTACCACATTCTGCTGCTGGAGAAACATTTCATTCTTGCGGATTTCTTCAATGGTACGGTTCTGAGCAGCGAGTTTTTCCTTTTTCAGGATGGTGATTCTAACCCCGAGGGCAAAAGAATAGGTACCCACCTGGAACATATCCATAATCGCGAAAAGACTGATGGAGGGTAACAAGGCCTGGACCTGGTAAAAAAGCGGCCTGTAGAGCATGTGGACCAAACCCAACAGGACGAGGGGGGTATAACCGATGAGATAGTACTTTGCCGCCGGCAATTTCAGAGTGACACCATGAATGATGTAAATCATTCCAATTATGAGATTCAGGGAGCCAATAATTACCGTAAAAATTTCCTGGGTCGCGTGGGGAAAGTACAGGAAGGCGGAGGGAATTGTGAAGAGCCCGACAAAAATGAGGATACCATTTACTATCCGGTCGAATTTCCGGCGGACCGGTGTTATGTTCTCCGGAGTGAGGGCGGAACGGACAAAGAGGATACCAAATATTACTGCCAGATTATAAATACCAACCCAGGTCGCGTTCCTGACCCAATAATCCCCAAGCCATAGCATCCAGACTATATAGCGAATGGTCATTAACCGGATGAACAGGAGGGTAAAGAGGAAGAGGGAATACCGCAGGTAAAGTTTCTCCTTGAGGGAGAAAAAGAGGAAAAGGTGATATATCAGTGTCATTGTGATGAAACCAAGGTAAATTCCATCCCCTGTAGTTCGACCGGTGGTCTCATTTATATAACTTGCGAGAGTACGTACCTCAAGGCGAAGGAGGACCCGGCGGTGGGGCCGGATAGACATCCTTATATAGAAGGTCTGATTGTCATCATAGGTAAGCGGGAAACGGACATAATTTTCCGCTTCAAAAAAGAATTCCCGGTTTCCTTCATCAATAGATCTCGTGATATGTTCATATTCTCCTGATTTTCCAGGGAAGTAATAATCCATAATCAAGCTGTCAAACTGGGTCCATAACAGGTAGGGTTTCTCAACAACGAAATCCTTTACCGTAAATCGCACCCAGACACTCTTCACCT
This sequence comes from Spirochaetales bacterium, assembly GCA_023131935.1. GTDB lineage: Bacteria > Spirochaetota > Spirochaetia > JAGLYY01 > JAGLYY01 > JAGLYY01. The sequence continues at coordinate 8,720 of JAGLYY010000123.1, forward strand.
TATCGTATGGAAAGTAGAGCCGGTCTTTTCCCGGAGGCAGAGTGTTAAAGGCATCTTTGTATTCATCTGTCATGATATCCGGGAAGGTTAGTTCTCCCTCAGGATCGGGCAGATATTCAATCCAGTTGCTCATCAGGACCACCCCATTGGGGTTAGAAAAAAAAGGGGTCGCTTCCGGCGATGCGTCGACCCCGGTACGGGTCTGTGCGAATTCGATCATCTTTTTTTCCGGAAGGTCCGGTGCTTGCCGG
>JAGLYY010000124.1 GCA_023131935.1 Spirochaetales bacterium
GTAAATACCTGTAATATTCGTCAAATTGAGACATGACACATTATTGGTACAGGTAGAATGAAATTGCAAGACGATATTTTTCGTAATATCACCTTTTCCCGTTATACTTTTTATGGTAATGAGCTAAGGTAATGAGTAAGACAATGAAAACACTATCAAAACGGCGGGCCCTCGTTACAGGAGGAGCCCACAGACTGGGAAAAATATTAACGTCCGCCCTCGCCCGGCAAGGATGCAATGTGGTCATCCATTATCACACATCCGGAAAGGATGCCGAAGAGACCGCTGAAATATGCAGAGAACTTGGAGTAACTGTCCACCTTATTGAATGGGACCTCTCAAATCCCGATAAAATCGGCGAGTTCTTCCATGAGGTTTCAGAATCCGCGGGACCCATCGATTTTCTCATTAATTCCGCCTCAATGTATCAGGAAAACAGGGCGGAATCGGTGCGGCCGGGTGAGTTTCAGGACGCTATGAACCTGAACGCCTTCAGCCCTTTTTTTCTCTCCCGCGCTTTCGCTGAACAAGATCGCCCGGGACACATCATTAATATCCTCGATGGACGGATCAAGGATTACGACCGCCGGCATATAAGCTATTCACTATCGAAGCAGACCCTCTTTTCCCTGACCCGAATATTATGTGAAGAATTGGCGCCTCAGATTCAGGTAAACGCAATCGCCCCGGGTATCGTGCTGCCTCCTGAAGGGACCTCGAACAAGAAACAGGAACTCTGGAAGGAAGGAAACCTTCTGAAAAAAATCGGAGACCCTGAGGAGATAACCGCTGCCCTTGTTTTTCTATTAAAAAGCGAGTTTATTACCGGACAGGTTCTTTTTATTGATGGCGGAAGGCATTTGAAAGGAAGTTTTTATGGCACCTGAAGACATCATCGCTATACGAAATCTTCGGATTTGGTGTATTATCGGAATCCACCCCGAAGAACGGGTTCGGAAACAGGAGCTGGTAATTTCCCTGACTCTCCGGACAGACCTGAAGCTGGCGGGAAAGAGCGACAGGATTGAGGATACTGTCAGTTATCAGCTCCTGCGGGACCAGATAGTTGAAAAAACCGGGAAGTCCTCCTATTTCCTCATCGAGAAACTTGCCAATGAGATCTCGGAATTATGTCTGTCAGACCCCAGGGTATCCTCGGTTACGGTAATGGTGGAAAAGCCCACCGCTCTCAAGTCCGTTGAATCGGTGGGGGTACAGATAACCAGATTTCAAGGAGATGATCATGAATAAAGAACGGGTAGGAGAGCTTATAAGGGAGCTTCTCATCGAAATCGGCGAAGATCCGAACCGGGAAGGACTTTTAAACACTCCTGAACGGACCGCGGAAGCCTGGTCCTACCTGACAAAGGGTTATCATATGGACCCGGAAAAGGAGATTAATGGGGCCATCTTCACCTCTGAGGCAAATAACATGATCATCATCCGGGACATAGAGCTCTATAGTCTCTGCGAACATCACCTTCTCCCCTTCTTCGGTAGATGCCATGTGGGCTATATCGCCCGGCACAAAGTAATCGGTGTAAGCAAGATTGCCCGCATCGTTGAAGTATTCTCCCGCCGGCTCCAGATCCAGGAACGCCTTACCTCCCAGATTGCCCGTGAAATTCAACGGTCGGTGAATACTCTCGGTGTTGGGGTAGTAATCGAAGCCCAACATCTCTGTATGATGATGCGGGGAGTTGAAAAACAGAACACTGTAATGACCACATCCACAGTACTTGGATCTTTCAGGAAACAGGAAAAGACCAGGGAAGAATTCCTCCACCTTATCAAACGGTGACAAAAAAACCAGGCTTCGTGGCACTCATAAAAACCCAAAAAA
>JAGLYY010000125.1 GCA_023131935.1 Spirochaetales bacterium
TTTATCATGGCAGATTCAGAAGAGAGTATCGGCTGGGGTAGTTATTACATGCCGGGAAACATCATTTTAGGAATTGACGCCGGATACGCCTTCGACGGACTGGACACTTCAACTTCGGCTATCGGGCTTTATCCAAAGGCTGAGTTCATCATCACCAAATTTCGACCCGGAAATCTCTTTCCCCTTGATCTGGGGATCCAGGCAGTCGTCGGGATTCATTTAGGCTTGGGGGGGACTGTCACAGAGTTCGCTGCCGGCGCCGGCGCCCTGCTCACCCTTCATTTCGGTTTTCGCGGTCTGGATCTGGGAATGGGAGATTTTTTAGATTCCTTAGATCTCTATTCAGCCGTAGGCGCGAAATATGATTTCCTGACACCTGCCGCAACCGGAGCATTCGGTTTCGCCTGGGCCTCGGGAATCAATTATTACCTTTCAGACAGCCTCGCGATTGGGCTGGGGAGCCGAGGATGGGGTAATCAATCTTCAGTTATTCTGAGCGGTCATCTGAAACTCGGTCCAAAGGAAGATGTATCCGGACTTGCCTTCGACTTTCCCCAGGTTGACCTGAATGCCCTTGAAGCAAAAGCCCTGCTCTACCAGTTTCAAGCCTTCTACTGGAGCGTTTTTGCTTATGGCGGTTTTATGTACGACGATTCCACCTACAGGGTCGGTCAGGGTACAATCTGGGAAGTAACTTTCAAGGAAGATGACGAACCGGAAGATGAACCTATCGAACTCGAACGGGCCCTTATCGCTGAACTTCCAGACGGGTCCCGCTGGTGGCTTGCGGCCTGGGAATCAGACGGGGAAAGGTCCCTCTTTGAATTCCAGGTAGACTCAGAATACCGTCTTCTGAAACTTAAGTTTATGGACGTGGAAGAGGGAATCGTAAAAGAATATATCCCGGATTCCCCCGAAGAATGGTGGGGAACCATGCCTATTGAAGAGGTTACAGAAGAAGACTTCGCCGATTACATCGTTGGGGAAGAACAGATTACCGTACGGGCGGGAAAGTATAAAACCACCCATATCCGGTATGAAAACATGGAAGCAAACTATGTCGCGGAATGGTGGGTCTCTGGCGATGTTCCGGGCTCCATGGTACGCTTCATAAATACTCATGAAGGCGGAGAGTTTACCGGAGAATTAATTAAGGTCGGAAAAAAGTATACAACTCAGTTAGGCTCCTTTTAATACTCCACCCCTTTCAATATAATAATACCGGACTGGGGAGTCCCCCGGCCCGGTATTATTAATAACATGCCAGTATCATCAGGATGTTTTTTTCACATAAAACTGCAGCAGCTGGACAAAATAATAAACTTTCCTGTAAATCTCCATAAGCTGGGATTTCATTTTATTGTTCACAACTGAGTTTATCGCTCTCCAGTTCATAATTACTTCATGTGGATGTTTATCATAATCTTCAATGAGCAGCTTAAGGTTCTTCCCTATAACAATCAGGGCCTGAGCCGACTCATTGATCATCCCTTTGGCCGTATCGTTTTTCTCCTTAAGCAGTTGGCGAAGGATAACTCCGGCGTTTTTGTCCCGTTCGGACTTTTTTAACGCGTTTTTAATCGCGATTCCCTGCTCCCCCTCTTCAGAGAGGGATTCGTCAAATAAAATAAGCTGTGAAGATATTTCCATGAGAACATGAAAGGATTCCGATAATTGCTGACTCATCAGGGTCGCTGCCCATTTTCCCCGGATGAGCAGAACATCAACAATCTCCCGGATATCACGCTTAAAATAGTCCAGAAGAAAGGCTTTCAGGTAATTCAGGGGATCAGTATAGATAAAGCCCCCAAGCATCTTTTTTGAAAAAGCGATATTCGCCTTTTCGGTATAGTACTTGAGCCGGGAAACCGCCGTAGTCCCGAAGATGAGATGCAAGAGCTTATCGATCTTCTGGTTCTGACGCTCTTTGAGAATCTTCTGCATAGTGATTTCGGTAGTAGTCCTGATTTTATTTAAGAATTCCTCAACAATCCTCTCACTACTGGAATACACCGTAACCTTGAAATAGGGATTAGCATCAATGTGCCGTACCATGAGTTCAAGGACACCGGACTTTCGAACCTCTTCGAGGTTATTATACATCTTTTTAAAGGATTGGGTCCCGATTACCTCATGGCTTTTATAAGCGTTGAGCACATCGAAGAGCTCCTGCCACTCTATCTGCTTATTGAAATGGTGGATAATGGAAAGAAAATCCTTTAGATCCTCAGATACATAATCACCATTGATTGATTCGAACCGGGGATTATAGATGAAATCCCGTTCAGGAAGGCTGGAATCAAATTTCTTCAGCAGGAAGTAATAATCAAAATTGATAAGCTCAAGCATATTGATAAGTGACATATGGGTATGTTCAATCTTTTTCACCTTCCCGGCATCGAAAGCGGAAAAAAAGGCGATGAGTTTCTCTTTCATTTCCGCCGCCAGGAGTTTTGATTCGGTCTCTTTCGCCCTCTCCCTGATAGCCTCCTCACTGAGATCATTCATAAGGACTTTCTGCGCGTTATCGAGGGCCGATTCTATAATTATTGATTTCAATACACCCGAAGCCCTGGCATTTTCCAGAAAAATCTGAGCAGGGCCTAACACCTTATAAATTTCATAAAAGAACTTCGCGAGGCCCGCCTGGGCTTCCTCACCCTTTGGTTTGTAAAATTTAAAGCGCTGCTTTTTAAACTGTCTACCGATCTCTTTCAGGATCTTCCGCTTTTCCTTCTCCGGATCCGTTGAGCTGAAAAGGATTGATAAAAGACGATTAAAAAAGCTCTGGGGGGCTTCCCCCTTTTTTCCATCTACAGCCATAACCCGTATGTTAGGCAAAATATCTTCAGCTGTCAATAAAGAGCTGTTTTCAATATAGAATTCACCATTCCCTTGCAGTTCACCGGGCAATGGATTATACTTTCTGAAAGCAAACTCACAAGATAACAGAGGAAGACACATGCCTGAGAAGAAAATGGTGATGATTGACGGTAACACCGCCGCCGCTTATGTTGCCCACGCAACGAACGAGGTAATTGCCATCTATCCGATTACCCCTTCATCCCCCATGGGGGAACTATCAGATCTCTATTCCGCTCAAAAACGGAATAACATCTGGGGGACCATCCCCGATGTTGTGGAGATGCAGTCTGAAGCCGGTGCTTCAGGGACAGTTCACGGTGCCCTCACAACCGGAGCTCTCACTACAACCTTCACGGCGAGCCAGGGGCTCCTCCTGATGATCCCGAATATGTTCAAGATCGCTGGTGAGCTGACATCTACAGTATTCCACATCGCGGCAAGGGCTGTCGCGAACCAGGCCCTTTCGATCTTCGGAGACCATTCGGATGTCATGGCAGCCCGTTCTACCGGGTTTGCCCAACTTTCGTCCAACTCGATACAGGAAGTAATGGACTTTGCACTGATCTCCCAGGCATCAACCCTTGAGGCCCGTGTCCCATTTCTCCACTTCTTCGACGGGTTCCGGACCTCCCACGAGATCCAGAAGGTTGAAGAGGTCCCTTACGATGTTATGAAAGAGATGATCAACGATGATCTTGTTCATGCCCACAGGGAGAGAGGATTAACCCCCGAACGGCCAAGCATCAGGGGAACAAGCCAGAACCCCGATGTTTTCTTTGCTGCCCGGGAAACGGTAAATTCCTTTTATAACGCCACACCCGAAATTGTTCAGAGAGCGATGGATAAGTTCGGCAAACTCACCGGCAGAAAATATAAACTCTTTGAGTATATCGGGGCAGAGGACGCGGACCGTGTCATCATTCTGATGGGAAGCGGCGCGGAGACTGTTGAAGATACCGTTCGATACCTGAACAGCAAAGGGGAGAAAGTCGGTGTCCTGAAAGTTCGTCTTTTCAGACCCTTCAGCATTAATCACTTCGTTGACGCCCTGCCTAAGGGGATAAAAAAGATCGCTGTACTTGACAGGACAAAAGAACCCGGTGCTCTTGGGGAGCCCCTCTATGAAGATATAAGGACCGCTATCGATGAAGAGATGAGCGAGGGGGAAAAGAGATTTACCTCCCGTCCTGTCATTGTCGGCGGCCGGTATGGTCTCGGATCCAACGAGTTTACCCCCGCAATGATCAAGGGTGTCTTCGACAATCTTGAAAAGGATACCCCTAAAAACCATTTTACCGTTGGTATCTACGACGACCTTTCCTACACAAGCCTTGAATGGGACCCCTCCTTCTCTACAGAAACCGACGCTGTCCACAGAGCGGTTTTCTACGGCCTTGGTTCCGATGGTACCGTTGGAGCTAACAAGAACTCCATTAAAATCATCGGTAAAGCCACGGACAACTACGCCCAGGGATACTTCGTTTACGACTCCAAGAAGGCAGGAGCTGTTACCATCTCCCACCTGCGGTTTGGAAAAGAAAAAATCCGTTCAACCTACCTCATCAACAACGCAAAATTCCTCGCCTGTCACCAGTTCAGCTTCCTGGAAAAATATGACATGCTGTCCAAGATCCAGGAGGAGGGAATTTTCCTTCTCGCTTCCCGGTTCAATAAAGATGAAATCTGGGAACAACTGCCTGTTGAGGTCCAGGAACAGATAATCAACAAAAAGCTGAAATTTTATGTGATCAATGCCACGAAAATCGCGGAAGAGGCCGGCCTTGGGAGCAGAATCAACGTTATAATGCAGACCGCGTTCTTTGATATCTCCGGCATCCTCCCTGAAAAAGAAGCGATGGAGCTTATCAAAAAAGCGGTAATTGATACTTATGGCAAAAAGGGTCAGGATGTCATCGATAAAAACCTTGCGGCTATCAAGACCTCGAAAACCAGCCTGCAGCTGGTTGATTATCCTGAAAAACCCACCGGGAATATTCACATGAAACCCGCGGTCCCCGCCGATGCTCCTGAGTTTGTCCGGGAAGTTACCGGAGAAATCATCGCCGGCAGGGGTGACAAGATCCCTGTTTCCAAACTGCCTGACAATGGAACCTATCCCGTTGGAACCACCAAATACGAAAAGAGAAATATTGCCGAGATGATCCCGGTCTGGGATCCTGAGGTTTGTATTCAGTGTGGCGATTGTTCAGCGGTCTGCCCCCATGGGGTAATCAGGCTTAAGGCTTACGATCCTGCTCACTTAAGTAAAGCTCCCGAAACCTTCAAATCTACCGATGCAAAGGGCAAGGAACTGACCGGGATGAAGATGACCATACAGGTCGCCCCGGAGGATTGTACCGGATGTGGTTCTTGTGTACATATCTGTCCCGCTTATAAGAAAGTGGACGGAGTGAAAACCGATATAAAGGCGATCAATATGGAGCCTCAACCACCCTTAAGGAAGAAAGAGGTTGTCAACTGGGATTTCTTCCTCTCCCTGCCGAATACCGATCCGAAACTTATCAATAGAAAGACAACAAAGGGCTCTCAGCTCCTGCCGCCCCTCTTTGAATTCTCCGGGGCATGCGCGGGTTGTGGCGAGACGCCCTATGTTAAACTTCTTTCCCAGTTCTTTGGAAACCGGGCTATCATCGCTAACGCTACAGGATGTACCTCCATCTATGGCGGCAATCTGCCAACTACCCCCTATACTACCCGGGGAGATGGCAGAGGTCCTGCCTGGTCCAACAGCCTGTTCGAGGATGCGGCAGAGTTCGGTTTCGGATTCCGGCTTACCTCCGACAAACTTTCCCAGTATGGATATGAGCTCGTTGATAAACTCATCGGGAAAAAACCGGCGGGCATAGATTCCGGACTCCTTGAGAAGATTAAAGCAAATCCTCAGAAGGAGGAGGAAGAGATTGAGCAGCAGAGGACTTTCGTTGCTGAACTCAATAAACAGCTTGAAAGAAGTAATGATCCGGATGCGAAAAAACTAAGGACCCTTACTGAACACCTGATCAAACGCTCCATCTGGGTCCTCGGTGGTGACGGATGGGCATACGATATAGGATATGGCGGCCTCGACCATGTTCTAGCCTCAGGAAGGAACATAAATGTCCTTGTAGTGGATACGGAAGTTTACTCCAACACCGGCGGTCAAATGTCAAAGGCTACTCCCATCGGAGCAATTGCTAAATTCGCCGCCAGCGGTAAGGCTATCGCGAAAAAAGACCTCGGCATGATGGCAATGAGTTACGGATATGTTTACGTTGCAAAGATTGCAATGGGGTATAACCGGGTGCAGACGATCAAGGCTTTCCTAGAAGCTGAAGCCTACGACGGACCGTCACTCATCATCGCCTATAGCCACTGTATTGCCCACGGTATCAATATGACTGCCGGCATGGACCAGCAGAAAGCAGCTGTCACAAGCGGGTTGTGGCCACTGTACCGTTATAATCCCGAATTTGAGCATGAGGGCAAAAACCCCTTCATTCTCGATTCCAGGGAACCCTCTACCGATCCAGCTGATTACATGTACAATGAAATCCGGTACCGCTCCCTTAAACAGATCGACCCGGAAAGAGCGGAGATGCTCCTGAAACATGTGCGGGAAGGGGCAGACCGGCAGTACAAACATTACAAGTACCTCGCCGATCGGCCATTCTGATAGCCGGCTATCTGTACCTTGAAGGACCTTCCCATTAAAAAACGAGCCGGGGGAAGTGCCCCCGGCTCAGTTGAATGTTAACCGGATTATTTTTAATTGTTACCGAATGCCGCGCATTCTATTCTACTTTGGAAAAGTCCTCTTTTCCCGCCCCGCATAACGGACAAACCCAATCTTCGGGTAATTTCGCGAACTCGGTTCCGGGTTCTACGCCATTATCAGGGTCCCCTTCCGCGGGATCATAGATGTAACCACAAACATCGCAAACATACTTCATATTATTTCCCTCCTATCCTTTCCAGAGACCATGGAGATTACAGTGTTCCCGAGCTGTTACCTTATCCGCTTTAACGCAGAAATGGGCCACCGGTTCATCTCCCGGCTTCAGATATTGTCTGTAGGATTTTCCATCAGCTAATAGTTCAATCCACTCAATGTAATGGTTCTCCAGCATCGGATGTAGTGTACTCCCGACAGTAACCTTGTATCCATCAACAGTTTTCTCAATGAGGGGAACATGCTTTTCCACCGATGAGTCCGCGGTTTTTTCGTCCAGCAAAACCATAGGAGTGCCGCAACAGACAAGCTCCCCTGCCCCTCCAGTCAGGACCTCGACAATATTGCCGCAGACTTCACATTTGTAAACTTCGTAACGTTTTGCCATATTATTCTCCTTACCAATTTTCACCTAGAAGTTCGAAATAGCTTTGAGGATGCGCGCATGCGGGACAGACCTCCGGAGCTTCCGTTCCTTCATGCAGATACCCGCAGTTGGTACATCGCCATACAACAGATTCCGCGCGCTTGAATACTTTTTTCGCCCGGATATTTGCCATTAGATCTTTATATCGTTTCTCATGTTGCTTCTCGGCAATAGCAATGGATTCCCACACTTTCGCTATTGCTTCAAATCCCTCTTCACGGGCAGTTTTCGCGAATTCAGGGTAGAGGGTGGCCCATTCGAAGTGCTCACCACCCGCGGCTGCTTCCAGGTTTTCTACGGTAGTCCCAACTACTCCTGCAGGAAAACCAGCGGTAATTTCCAGTTCTCCACCCTCAAGGAAATTAAAGAACCGCTTTGCATGCTCTTTTTCCTGGTTGGCCGTTTCCTCAAAGATCAACGCGATCTGAACATACCCCTCTTTCAGGGCTTTACTCGCGAAAAAGGTGTAACGGTTTCTTGCCTGGGATTCCCCGGCAAACGATTTCAGAAGATTTTTCTCTGTTTTCGTCCCTTTCAGACTACTCATAGGCGCTCCTTTCTAAATATTTTTTTTCCGGCATTCAACCGGTAACATTCACTGCATAAACCGTAGTACTCAAATTTACTTCCGATTACCTTCCGCTCACGCGTCCATGTTTCATCAGGAATCTGTTCCGGTAAAGGGACTTCGAATGGAAGATCTTCAACACGCCCACATTGCACACATCGAAAGTGGTTGTGGGGTGTTGTTGTCGGATCGAACCGGTTTTGTCCTCCGGCATTTTCTATTCGGTCAATTACCCAATCCGCCGTCAGATTCTCAAGATTGCGGTACACCGTGCCAAGACTGATTTTGGGCAGAACTTTCCGGACGCGGTCATAAACATCATCGGCGGTGGGATGATCCTTACTTCTTTTCAGTACCTCAAGAATAACCTGTCGCTGCCTGGTCATCCGCATAAATTAACTCCAAATAATAACTATTATCGTTACTAAATATATAGTGTATTTCAAGGTAATGCAAGGAAAAGTATAGTTAATAGCAGTTCTTTTTGCTAATCTATTTAGCAGGAAAGTGATAAAAAACGTACCCCGATGCCGGAGCAGCATCTCAGGAACGGACGGTCTGGTTTATTGCTGAGGAATGATTTTCAGGATTTCCATAAGGTCACGAGGCTCCAGCCGGAACCTGGATCCCCGCCCCTCGTAAAAACCATGGTTTTTAATCAGATGGATCTGAAGATCGGTAAAAGTAATCTCCCGGTTCAGTTCTTTGTTTACCACGGTTGTGTTGATTTTGGGGTACAGCCCTTTCCCTCCGAAGGGGCTCGGCAGTTTGCCCCGAACCGAAGAGATCCTCACATCAAAGTGGGGGGGTACAGAGACAAACTCTCCAAGCCCTTCCTTCCCCGCATCCCGAAGTTTCTCCATCCGATGGGCGATAGCTTCATGGGTCAATTCCAAACGCTGCACAATCCCTTCATCTTCCAAGAGGATATCAATGAGATTTCTGCTGTCTGAACCAAGAAACCCTTCGAGGGTGATAACACCGGGGCGCATATTCTCCTGGATCTCCTGCATTTCCGGAGTTTGCTTCATCTTTCATTACTCCTTACTCAGAACTTATCATAATAGATCAACTCCTCAGGAACCCTATGCTTCGTCAGAATCGCGACACAGGCGTCAATAAGCCCCGGACTTCCGCAGAGATAGGCCTCTACATTGCTGCCTTTTCCCAAGTGTTTATCGAGGATGTTGGTTACCAGTCCCGTTTCCCCTTCCCAATTATCCCCATCTTTCGGCTCAGACAGGGTAGGGATGAAAGTGAAATCGGGCAGACTCATTTCAAGCTCCGCCATCGTGTCTTCAAGGAAGAGGTCCCGCTTTGACCGGGCCCCGAAGAAATACCGGGTCCTGCGGTTCACCCCCTTACAGTTCATATCAAGGAGGATCGATTTTATCGGGGCCATCCCTGAACCACCTGCAATACAGACAATTTCCCGGTCGGTATCCCGGAGAAAAAAATCACCATGGGGTCCATTGAAGATAACCTCACCTCCCTCACTGAGATACTTGTGTACATAGGTAGTGCCGATCCCTCCAGGCACCAGGCGGATCTCGAGTTCCACCCTGGTCTTGTCGGATGGGGAGGAGGCCACTGAATAAGCCCGATATACCGGTTCGTTGGTAAGCTCATATTCCGGGACCTTAAACTGGATGAATTGGCCTGCCCGGATTTCAATCTCCGAAGGTTCAATAAGTGTAATGATAATCTCTTTGATGTCGTGGGTAAGATCGACGATGCTCTCTACCCGCCCCCGGAATTCTTTAACATTGAACAATTCTTCAGGAATCTCGATTCTAAAATCCTGCTTCACCTTTACCTGGCAGGAAAGGCGGATATCCTGCTTTTTTTCGTCTTCGGATATCCAGGGTAGTTCGGTAGGAAGGTACTGTCCCGCCCCCTCAAGGACCTTCACCTTACATAAGCCGCAGGACCCACGGCCCCCGCAGGCAGAGGGGATGAAAATTCCCTCATCCATGAGGGTCGCCAGGAGAGGGCGGCCCCCTTTTACCTCGTACTCCTTGTTATTATTTATGGTGAGTTTAACAATTCCATAATTACCGATCGTTGCATCGGTGATTACCATCAGAATGGCGAGCAGACTCGCAATGGCGGAAATCGCGCCGACACTCAGAAGTAATTGCTGAATCATCCCATCCTCCTAGGTAATATTCAGGATACCTGCGAAACCCATGAAAGCCAGGGCCATCATTCCGGTGATTATCAGGGTGATTCCCGCCCCTTCAAGACCACGGGGGATCTGTGCCCGTTTCAGCTTTTGCCTGATCCCCGCCATTGCCATAATAGCGAGGAACCATCCAAGCCCGCTTCCAAAACCGAAGAGGAAGGAGGAAAGCAGATCGTAATCCCGGATCACCATAAAAAGGCTCACGCCGAGGATGGCGCAGTTAACGGTAATCAGAGGGAGAAAGATTCCAAGGGACGCGTAGAGACCTTCAGAAACCCGCTCGATGATCATTTCAACAATCTGCACAAAGGCGGCGATGACCATGATAAAAACGATAAACCTGAGGTAATCCAGGTTCAGGGGAATCAGGATGTAGTGATATACCAACCAGTTTAAAAGGGAGGTTGTAGCCATTACGAAAGTGACCGCAATTCCCAAGCCCACAGAGGTTTTGATTTCCCTCGATACCGACAGAAATGAACACATCCCCAGATAATTAGCCAATAAAATGTTATTTGTAAAAATTGACGCGAAAAAGATCGTAACGGGTACAGCAAGTGTTGTGCTCATCTTGATCCCTCCTTCTCCAGCCATAAGCCTTTGACGATCCAGATAAAGATTGCCAGCATGAAAAATGCCCCCGGCGGCATAATCATTATCGCCCAGTTGTTCCACCAACCGCCAAAGACAGTGATCCCCCAGATTGTTCCGGAACCGAGGAGTTCCCGGAAAAAGGCGATGATCAACAGGACATAGGTGTATCCAAGACCAGAGGCAAATCCGTCAATAAGGCTTAAGGCCGGGGGATTGTTCAGGGCAAAAGCCTCGGCGCGTCCCATTATGATACAATTTGTAATGATCAACCCGACATATGGCCCAAGCTGTCTCCAGATTTCGGGCATGTACGCCCGTAAGCTGATATCAACAAGTATTACGAAGGTGGCTATCACGAGGGTCTCCACCATCATCCGTATCCGGGGTGAGATCCATTTACGGATGAGGGAGAGGGTAAAACTTGAGAGAGAGGTAGTAAAAAGCACCCCCAGAGTCATTACGAATGTGTTCTCAAGCTTGTTGGTAACGGCGAGGGTTGAACAGATACCGAGGATCTGCGCGAAAACCGGGTTACTCGATCCAAGTGCTTCGCTGAAAACCTTCTTCACTTTTGTGTTAGCTGCCATGTGGGCCTCCCCTTTCGATGAGCCCTTCAACTTCCAGGCTTCCACCGTTGATGATTTTTAAGACAAAAGCGGAAGTTCTGGTTGCTCCGGTGATAGCGTCAACCTCATTTGGCTTCGAGGACCGCCCCTCTTCTACCATAACAAAAGGTCCTGTTTTTCCCCGAAACTGTTCTTTAAACCATGATTCGGTTATCCGGGCTCCGAGTCCCGGGGTCTCATTCTGCTTGATGAAATCAATCCCCATCATAGTACGCAGGTCCGGATGGAATCCAATGACCGCTCCGATCTCCCCCCAGAGGCCCGGACCATAGGTTTCAATAACATACCCATCAATGGACCCTCCCAAGGAGACGATTTCATAATAAAGGGTTTCCGGAACTGCTGATTTCTGTTCGGCTTGGGTTTTTACCTCCCTGACCCTTTCGTCAAAAACCCGGGCCGCTTCAGGACCGTTTTCAGGAACCTTGATCCCCGCGGCATAGAGGACCGCCCGCTTCAGATACAGGGTCTCGTTACGGATTACCAGCTCCTGGGTACTGAGAAAAACTCCCGAAACCAAAGCGATACAGATAGCAGTAATAACCGCCATGAAAACGACAGGATAAATCCGATCTTTCATCACACTCATACTTTTGCCCTCTCTTTCTTCCTCTTTTTCTGTTCCTTCAACAGGTAATCAAGGAGGGGGGCAAACATATTCGCGAGGAGTATCGCGAAGGTGACAGCCTCGGGCCAGATGGAAAACTGTCTGATGAGGGCTATCATGAAGCCGATAAAAATACCGTAAATCCACCTCCCGGAATTGGTTGTCTGAGAAGCGCTTACAGGATCGGTAGCACAAAAAAATACACCAAAAAGCAGGCTTCCGGCAAGCATACCGGTCACCGGATCGCAGGCCCCCGATACACCCAGCAGCCAGAATAGGATCTGAAGAACAGCATACCCTCCAAGGCTTCCGGTGATAATCCGCCAGTTTGCTGTCTTCTTGATTACCAGATATAACCCCGCAATAATAATGAGCAGGGCAAAGGTTTCTCCCATGGATCCCGCGGTATTTCCAAAAAGCAGATCCAACCGGGACATAACCTCTCCGTTTTTTAAAGCAACTAGTGGAGTGGCCTTCGTAACCGCGTCAACATTCGGCAGCCAGAGGCTAAAACCCCCTGGAAATCCTCTAACGGGAGGCACGAAACGGGAGGTCAGGTCATATCCGAAGCTGATGTAGATAAAGGCGCGGCCGGATATCGCCGGGTTGAAGATATTCTTTCCAAACCCGCCAAAAACCATCTTGCCAAAGATCACGCCGAAGGCAATGCCCACCGCCGCGATATAGAGGGGGATCGTTGGGGGCAGAGAGAGGGCGAAAATGAAATTAGTAACAAAAACCGCAAGGGAAACCTGTTTTCCATACATCCTGGCAAAAAGATACTCCGCAAGAAACCCTACGATATTAACTACTCCAAAGATTAACAGAGTCCTCCATCCAAAAAAGTAGATGGAAGCCAATACCAGAGGGCTCAAAGCAAGCAACATCTGCTTCATCGGTTTCTGCATCTGAATTAAAGATTTCTTTTTTTGTTGTAGAGTCATAATACTTCCATAATAAGGGACTGAATATCAAAGTCAAAGCTGACTCATAGAATTTCAGGATAATATTGAGTTTTTTGTCAGGGATTGTGTCCGTCTATGACATTCCGGTTCTTAATAATAACCCTTGACGTTATTGACGCAATGCGTTAATATATAATAGTGATTGGAACGTTTAAGGATAAAGATACAGAAAAAATATGGAACCAAAATTATTCTAAACGGCTTCCAAATGATATTCAAAGAATTGGATATCGAAAGCTTATTATCCTACATCGTTCAAGAAATATTAATGATCTTCGAATTCCACTAGGGAACAGGTTAGAACAATTATCTGGTGATAGAAAAGGCCAGTACAGCATTCGTATCAATGATCAATGGAGAATCTGTTTCTACTGGAATGATGGAATCGCAACTGAAGTTGAACTAACGGATTATCATTAGGAGGATAGAAATGAATAAATTTCCTGATATAACACCTGGTGAAATACTATTAAAAGAGTTCCTTTCTCCAATGAATATAAGTGCTTATAGATTGGCAAAAGATACAAATATGCCTGCGACAAGAGTTTCCCAAATACTAAAGGGAAAGCGTAAAATAACTGCGGATACCGCGCTTAGATTATCACAATATTTTGGAAATTCCCCTGATTTTTGGATAGGAATTCAGGATGAGTACGATTTACGGAAAGAAAGGCAACGCTTAAAGGACGAGCTAAAACAGATTCCCAAAGCAATCGCATCCTGATGATAAGAACCAGAACATCACATAACTCAACACGGGCTTTGCGGCACGCGGCATTTTTCTTGATTGAGGCAGTTTGGCACTATTTTTAATCTTTCTACCTATGTTTGTTTTCCGCCGCAAGGGCAAGGTGGAAAAGGAATATGGACTCAACATTGGTCGACGATAATTGTTGGGGTTCCGGGTATGACATGTCTATACTTAATTTCAAGACAGGAAGACCAGCGACTCATCGAGAAGTTTGGCGATGGATATAAACGCTATATGCGCTCTGTTCCAAGAATGAATTTCTTGTTGGGGATCATAAGACTACTACGACACAGAAAGAGAGAATGAAAACTACAGCTAACTGTCAGCACTTGTTGGAAAACAGCATCGGAATCAGCTATACTCCCGGTGGGAGACGAAAAGAATGAACCAGAACGAATATGATGTTGTAATTATCGGGGCCGGCCCCGGAGGGTATGTGACTGCTATCCGGGCCGTTCAGCTTGGACTCTCAGCCTGTGTCATTGAAAAGGACCGCCCCGGAGGTGTTTGTCTGAATATCGGATGTATCCCCTCAAAGGCCCTGATTCACCAGGCTGAAATATTCAGCGCCGCCGCCGGACTTGAGGAGATGGGGATTATCCTGGATACCAGTGGTTTTAAGTATGAAACGGTATTTCAGAAATCACGGAAAATCGCGGATACCCTCTCAAAGGGAGTACAGTTCCTCCTGAAAAAGAATAAAGTGGAGCTTGTTGAAGGGACAGCGAAAATCGTTGGAGAAAATGAGGTTGAAATTGATTCAGGAAAAAAGGTCAGGGGAAAACAGATCATTGTCGCTACCGGGTCCAGCCCCCGGCAGGTCCCCGGATTTGAATTCGACGGCAAAATCGTTCTCTCTTCCGATCATGCCCTGATGCTTGAGGAACTGCCGAAACGGATCCTCATCTTAGGCGGCGGTGCCATCGGCTGTGAGTTTGCCCACATCATGAACAGCTTCGGAGTTGAGGTTACTATCGTTGAGATGCTTGACCATCTCCTGCCCAATGAAGATGAGGAAACCGTGAAAATTCTGGCCCGTTCTTTTAAAAAGCGGAAGATAAAGCTCCTCACATCAGCGAAAGCAACAGCACTTGAGAAGAATGAGGATTCGGCTGTAGTCACGGTGGAAGACAGGAAGGGGAAAATCCAGGAGATAGAAGTGGACAAGGTCCTCGTGGTGGTAGGACGAGATCCAAATACCAAAGGGATCGGTCTTGAGAATGTAGGTATCAACACTGACAGGGGTTTTATACCTGTTGGGGATTACTACCGCACTTCGGTGGATACTATTTTCGCCATCGGAGATGTGGTTGCATCCCCCCAGCTTGCCCATGTAGCCTCCGCCGAGGGGGAGATCGCCGTTGAACATATAGCAGGCAAGAATCCGGAAAAAAAGGTAAACCCCAACCTTATCCCCGGAGCAGTGTATACGGAACCACAGGTCGCGAGTTTCGGTCTCACTCTTCCGAAAGCACAGGAGCAGGGACAACCCGCCGCGGCGGCCAGCTTCCCCTACCGCGCGGCAGGAAAAGCGGTTGCGATCGGACAGATCGAGGGACAGGTAAAGATCGTCTACAATACCGAGACGAAGGAAATGCTTGGTGCCCAGATCGCAGGCGCGGACGCAACTGAGCTGATCCACGAAATCCTCCTCGCGAAAAAGGCTGAGCTTCTTCCCGAAGATATCGCGACGATGATCCACGCTCACCCGACCCTTTCGGAAACCATTATGGAGGCAGCTCGTGCGGTGGAAGGCTGGATGATACACGCATGATTCTGAGCGTAAGTAGAATGAATGTAGTATGAAAATAAATACCCGATATTCAGGCACCGTTGCCATTTTTCTATTAGCATCTTTAGTTGCATTATTGCTCTTTTATAATCTGGCAACCCAAAGACGCGTGAATTTTATTGAGAATTGTAGATACAGTTTTAAAATGACTGTGGAAACCCTGGCACGATCTGTTTCCATTCATTATTTCCGGAGAGATGATTTTTTTTCCGAACTTCGTGCGGGAAATAGAACAAATATTGAAGAATATGTAAAGAAAATTAGTGACGACTCTATTTATATAAAAAAGGTTCAATTAAAAGATACAGGGCTGGATATAAAAGGGCCTTACACAATTAGCGGCGACAATGGATCTATATTTATCAGGTTCAAAATATTCAATTCAGACGGAACGGAATTTATTAATAACATGCATGGTCTTCTTGTGATTGACGCCGGACTACTCCTTTTAGAATTACAGAGGGACGAACTTTTAATACTGGAAAAGTCTGATGAAAAGGGTATGGATTTTATTTACAACCTCAGAGTATCCTTCTTAGGAAGCCTTCTTCACTTCTTTCATTGGGTATCTGTTTTATCCATAGGTCTTCTTGCCGCCCTTATTTTCAATGAAATTATGACGCGTCATTATCATTATTTTTATGAAATAAGGGGTCTTCAAAAAATTGTATTTCTCTTTGAAAAGACAGAACGTTTTTCTGCCAATCATTCAGTAAGGGTTGCTGCGATTTCAAAAGCACTGGGAAAATTAGCAGGAATCAAGCACCGCAGATTGAAGGACCTTTATATTGCAGCACTTTTACATGATATAGGCAAAATATCTATACCTGTAGAGATACTCAACAATCCAGGAAAATTATCCAGAGATGAATTTGGGGCTATAAAACTGCATCCAATTCACTCTGTAAGAATACTTGAAAATTTTGAAGAGCTTCATCATATTATTCCCTTTGTCCGCAGTCATCATGAGAGACTTGACGGATCCGGATATCCGGATGGTTTAACTGCAGAAAAAATTCCATTAGAAAGCAGAATAATTGCAATCGCGGATGTTCTGGAAGCTCTTACCGGTGAACGGCCTTATAGAAAACCAATGAATATAGAAGAGGCTGTTAAAGTGATGAGAGGGATGTCTTTAGATCAGGATATACTGTATATTTTATGCGATAACATTGAATATTTTAAAAAAGTAAGAGAGAAAGTGATTATAGATATGTAAAATCACAGATAGTTAATCCTTTTCCTGTGTTTCATAATTACTCACCGAGTGAGCACTCATTCTAACTACTGACCCGGTAAGGACTTATACCTTGACAGTGGCCTCAAAATCAGGGTATAGGAAGAAGGCATCTTTTTCAGATAAGAAGAGAGGACGGATATTTGAAATCCTTCAGGAATAAAACAGTATTTATCACTGGCGGATCAAGCGGAATTGGTTTCGCTGCCGCCAGGGAATTTCTCCGGCAAGGTGCAAGGGTCCTGCTCATAGCCAGGAATACCGGGCGTCTGGAGAAAGCTAAAGAGTCCCTTACCAAAGTATTTCCCGGTACTGATGTGGCCACTCTATCCCTCGATATCTCCGAAGCCCGTAAAGAACAGGCCGGCCTTGAAGAGAAGGTAACCGGCTTTGGCAGTCCGGATCTCTTGATCAACTGCGCGGGCATTGCCTATCCCGATTACTTTGAGGCAATCCCGGATAAGATATTTGAATCAACTATCAGGATCAACCTGATGGGGACCTGGTACATGACAAAAATCCTTCTCCCCCACATGAAGAGAGGCAGCGTGATAGTCAATGTCTCCTCAACGGCGGGGCTTTTCGGGGTCTTTGGATATACCGCGTACGGAGCCACAAAGGGGGCAATTGTTAATTTCTCTGAAACCCTTCGATGTGAGCTAAAACCGAAAGGGATCCAGGTCAACATCCTCTGTCCCCCGGATACCGACACCCCCCAGCTTGCGGGGGAAGAGGCAACGAAACCGGCGGAAACAAAAGCTATCGCGGGGAACGCGAAGGTTTTCCCTCCGGAAACCGTAGCGAAGGCTTTGCTAAAAGGTATCCGGAAGAACCGGTTCCTTATTATCCCCGATTTTATGGGCAAATTCAGCCACCTTGTTTACCGGATTATTCCGGGGTTCGTGAGGTGGTTTATGGATAATGATGTTAAGAAGGTCCATAAGAAAAGTAATCAGGATCTTACCAGGCAACAAAATGAGGTGAAACAACTATGATGAATGGAGTAAGTACGGTGGATCAGAAAATAAAGCATAAGTCGATTTTTAATAAGTGTCACCAGTGGGAAGAGGCGGCACAAGCCAGGGAAGCTGGTCTGTATCCCTTCTTTAAACCAATCGAACATAACATAGGGACGAAGGTTGTTATCGAAGGGAGAGAGTTGTTAATGGCGGGTTCGAACAACTATCTCGGTCTCGCACTGGATCCCCGGGTTCAGGAGGCAGCGAAAACGGCAATTGATGAATACGGAACAAGCTGTTCCGGGTCCAGGTTCATGAATGGGACCCTCGTTCTTCACGAAGCTCTCGAATATGAGCTTGCCGATTTTGTAAATAAAGAATCCGCCCTCTGTTTCACCACCGGTTATCAGACTAACCTGGGGGCGATTACTGCTGTCGCGGGGCGGGGAGACCATATTATTTCTGATAAATATAATCACGCCTCAATAATGGATGCAATCTTTCTTGGAACAGGTCTCCATCGAAATATCCATCTCCATCGTTACAAACACAACGATTTGGCCGAGCTGGAGCGAATTCTTAAACGGATCCCCAGAAATACTCCTAAACTTATCATTACCGATGGCGTCTTCAGTATGGAGGGGGATATCGCAAAGCTCCCTGAAATTAAAGCCCTGGCGGACAAGTATAATGCCGGCCTCTACCTCGACGAAGCTCACGCCATTGGAGTTATCGGCAAGACCGGCCGGGGAACCACCGAGTATTATGGCGATTCAAACTTAGCTGATCTTGTTATGTGTACTTTCAGTAAATCCCTCGGATCAATCGGAGGATTTATCGCAGGTGACGAGGGCATCATAGACTACATCAAACATTATGCCCGGCCTCTTATCTTTTCCGCCAGTATTCCCCCGGCAAACGCAGCTGCCGCAAGGAAATCTCTGGAAATCCTGAAGCAGGAACCTGAAAGGGTCCACCGTCTGGGACAGATAGCTGATAAAATGATTAATGGCTTCCGGGACCTTGGTTTTAATATCGGTACAGCCGAAACCCCCATCATTCCCCTGGTAATCGGGGATACGGAAAAAACGTTCCTCTTTTGGAAAGCGCTTTTCGAGCGGGGAATTTACGTGAATCCTGTTATTACCCCGGCTGTTCCCCCAAACCGCTCCATGATCAGGACAAGTTTCATGGCAACTCACACCGACGCTGAACTCGATATGTTTTTAGAGATTGCAGAGGAAGAGGCAAAGAAGCTGGAGATTATATAGAATAATTGTAGCTATTCAGCTAGATAGACTGTGGGGGAAGGGG
>JAGLYY010000126.1 GCA_023131935.1 Spirochaetales bacterium
CCTTCTACAGCCTAAACAACCTGAATAGTTACAATGTATCATGGAATTGCTGTTCTCTTAAACCTGGTTTTTTTACTGATCCGTGGATTGGGCAACCACTTTTTCCATTGCTTCTACTATCCGATCCTGTTCCACATCCTCAAAGTGAATTTTCGAAAGAAGCCTGTTCATGAAAGGCTTCACAAATTGATCCATCCGTTTTTGAACCCGCTCATAATCAGTTTGGTAATCCAGGGTCATTACGGTTACAGGAAGCGGATCGGAGTATTCGCCTACTGTGTGAAATCCAAGTTTACGGTACATGGCTATATATTTTTTGTCATCTGAAAATACATCAAGAAGCAGCCGTTCCGCATTCCTCGATTTTGCAAAAAGATACGAAAGGGTCATCAACCCGAGTGGAACGATGTTTGCCCGTTCATTCCGCAGCGCGGCAAGACGACCGATTTCCACACATCTTTTTCCATCCGTCAGACCTGGTGTAGTTATATGCTCTTCTATTGGAAGTTTGCCAGTCATTTCAGGGAGAATACAGGATACCGTACCAACCGGCCGAAGGCCCCTGTACGCGAGAATGTGAAAGGCTTTCTCATCAACGTTCCGCCTGATAGTTTCCTCCATGTACCCCTTCTCCCCGACGAGAATTTTTCGTTGGATATAGAATACATCTTCGAGTTCCCTCTCGCTTCGTGCATGAACAAACCAGACCCTGTTTTTCTCTTCTTCTGAAAGCGGGAGCTGGACCAGAAACTCGGAGCCACTCCCCGCCCTGCTCTCAACACTGATCCTTCCTCCGAGGGTATCGATAATACGATGGCTTATACTCAACCCGAGTCCCGTACCTTTTCCAGGTTCCTTCGTGGTAAAGAACGGATTGAATATTTTATCCAGATGGTTATTTTCAATTCCTTTCCCGGTGTCGGAGATCAGTATATTCAGGCTACCGGCATCGCTCTTACAGGACAAGCTGAGAATTCCCCCTTCGGGCATGGCCTGGACTGCGTTTATGATGAGATTCATGAAAACTTGCTGCAGCTCATTCCGGTTCGCTTCCATATCCGGGACAGGCTGCAGATCTTGCCGGATTTCAATTCCACTCATGTCGAGTCCCAGGGCGGTAAGCTTCAAAGAATTCCGGAGAAGTTCCACAACATCAACTAGTAAAGTTTCGGTTTTTTTCTTTCGTGAATAGGTGGTGAGGTCTCTGATCACCTCGGCAGCGTTCTGGGCATAGGTAATGATATCCTTTGTATATTCGTAGAGAGCAGGATTTTCGGCAACTTCATCGATCATTATTTCCGCTGTTCCAATGATTCCTCCGAGAGGGTTGTTTATCTCGTGAGCAATACCACTCGCAAGGGTACCGATTCCGGCAAGCTTCTCAGACTGAATGAGTTCTTCCTGAAGCTTTTTCTGCAAAGTAACATCCTGAAAGAATTCAAGAAAGATTTTATCAGAACCTTGGGGAACCGCAATCGGGTAGAAATGAATATCAAAGGTCATTTCGCTGCGATAACCCTGAACTTCGGTATTGAAGGGGATATGGGTATGGAGGCAGTCCTGAGCCGCGCATGTCTTACAAGGCATATTCCTTCCAAAGAATACCTGGTAGCATTTCTTCCCGATGATTTCATCAAAAGACTTCCTGGCGTATTGCGCCGCGGCGAAATTAATGGTGATTACATTGTAATTGATGTCCTGTATGGAAATCGGTGTAGTAATTCCGTCGAAAAAGGCTTCGAGTTTATTCCGGCTGATAATAAGTTCCTCGTTCATTTCCTGAAGCCGTTTTTGCTGCCGTTTCAACCGTTCGAATGAGATAGCATTCTCCAGGCTTATAGAACATTGTCCTGCCAGAATCCCTAGTATCTCGAAGTCAAACTGATCATAATAATCCTTTTCTCTGCATGCGCCAAGAACGATACAGCCGTTCAACCTTTGCTTGAATCGGAGCGGAATAACGAGACTTGCAGCGAGCCGAATATCTTTACCTGGCAGATTGAGGGTAACATCAGTGAAACCGTTTTTCCCCGTGACAGAGGTACTAAATAGAGAGTCACAATCAACCAGCGCCTTACTCAGATCCAAATCTTCCAGGGGAAAACCCTGTGCGGTAATAATCTTATAATCTCTCGAAGAATAATCCAGGACTGCCATCATCGCCCATTCAAGTTTAAAGGTATCGATAATTTTCTCTATGGTCGATGTCCCCAATACATCCAGCTCAACAACAGAACTCAGGGTTGTTGAGAAATTACGGAGACCTTCATAATATTTGAGATTGCTGCCAAAATAGAGCCGTTCAATAAACGCCATGGCACCACTTCTGAGAGGCTGAAAGATGATGCCTGCAGCCAGTCCAAGGAGAATAGAAGGGATGATCGCATATCCGAAAGGAATCTCACGGATTCCTCTGAAAAATATCCAGATAATCCCATAGAAAATGAAGGCGCTTGTTATCACAAGGATGAAATAAAGAACAATACGGAGCACAGTTGCCGAATAATGAACAATCCTGTACTTATATATGGCATAGAAAATAAAAAAAGCGTTGGTTGTTGCCGCAAGCAAATCAATCGGGTATTGCCCGAGGGGTTCGTAGAGATTGAACAGTACACCGATGAGCATCAATACCGCTCCGAAGATCGGCCACATGAGCCGCCGTCTCACCATTTTCCCCGACAGCTTCAAAATCTCCAGGACAAGGATATAAATCCCGAAGATGAGAAAGGAAAAACTCATGATATAGGCGATAAAAGCCCCTTCCGACAGGCTGTATCTGAAACGATCACCAACAAACCATGCATCCGCGACAATCCCACCGGAGAAATTGAGGTAAAGGAGAAATCCATAGATGGCGTACCCTAAAAAGAGGAGCAATCGAAAACGTCTGTCGCGTCTATCCGAAAGGTCAAGAAGCGTGTGGTACAGGGTAATGGAACCTGCCAGCATTCCGGCAACCATGAAACGGTTCCAGAAAAGGGGATTGAGAATTGAGGTGTTGGCATGCATCATGAATGAGCCGAAACTCCAGATGGCCATGGAAGACATGTACAGAATGAAAGACCAGCGAATTCTCTGTTCCTTCCTGCTTGATATGCCGAAAATGGTAAAGATAATATATGGGATGAATGCAATTACCGGAATTATTGACGAAAGGTTAATGATCATAGCTTAGTCCCACAGTACATGATAATCTTCCACAAGTAAATAAAATTTACTATTAATATCATGTATCGGCGTATATTAGTAATAGGATGACTGCAGTATTTCTTTGTACAATAGGATTCATTATTCTCCTTTTTTCTGATCTGCTTCAGGTCTGGAAAAAAGAAATATCCGCGAAGATTCTCGCGCCTCCCGGGTATCTCATGATCACCGGCGGCATGATTATCCTCATATCATCATTCAGTCCGGTCCCGCGGCCTCCTATTATCTTTGCCACTCAGATAATCCTGGCAGTTTTATTCGCTTTGCTGTTAATCTATTCCGTCCTGGTTGAAATCCCGCTCTATTCACGGAAATCAGAGAGTTCAAAACGGAAAGCTATTAAGAGTGGAACATATAGTTTTGTAAGACATCCCGGGTTTCTCTGGTTCCTCCTTTTACATCTTTTATTAATATCGATATACAGGAACAGATGGTTTACCCTTAACTCTCTTTTTATGGTTCTCCTGGATTTCATACTCGTTTTCCTGGAAGATAGATTTTTCTTTCCGAAAATCTTCCCCAATTACCGTGAATATATGAAGAACGTTCCTTTCCTCATCCCCAATAGAATTTTCATGACAAAAAAAAAGGACGCTTCGGAGGATGAATGAATTGAACCGGAAAATTCTGATAGTTGACGATGACCCAGCCATGCAGAAGGTTCTTCACATCATCCTGGAGAAAGCGGGATTCGATACTCAGATCGTGAATAATGGGCAGGAAGCGCTGGAAATTCTTCCTTCCGGGAATAAATCTACTCCGGTAGTCCCGGACTGTATCCTTCTGGATATACGGATGCCGGGAATACCCGGGGTAGAAGTTCTTTCATTAATTCACCAGCACTATCCCCTGATTCCTGTCATCATGCTCACTGCCCTTATCGAACTGGAAACAGCAGTTGATACCATGAGACGAGGAGCTTTCGATTATCTTCTTAAACCGGTAAGAAGAATACACCTTGTGGAAACCGTTCGAAAGGCCATTCGCTTCAGAGATACCATGCTGGAAAATGAACGGCTTACCAGGGAGAACCGGGAGTATCAGCGATCTCTTGAAAACAAGGTTGCTGAACGCACGAAGGAACTGCAGGAAGCTTATCGTAAACTGAAAGAAACGAATTTAACGACTGTCCAGGTATTGGCAGAGACCATCGAAGCAAAGGACCCATATACACGTGGTCACTGCAACCGGGTGCGAATTCTATCTCTTGAACTTGCATGCCGTCTCGGGTTATCACAGCAGGAGAGGGTATCCCTCGAGTACGCAGCCCTGCTTCACGATATCGGAAAGATCGGAATATCGGAAGTTCTCTTAAACAAAGAAGGCTTTCTTACCGAAGCGGAAAAAACCATATTCAACCAGCACCCCCTTATTGGTGAGAATATTGTGAGGACAGTGGATTTCTTTAATCCATGCCTCGCGACTATACGCAACCATCATGAGTGGTATAACGGTGAGGGTTTCCCTGATGGGCTTTCAGGGCAGTCAATTACTCTTCCAGCCAGAATCGTTTCAATAGCCGACGCTTTTGATGCCATGACCTCTACAAGACCCTACCGCAAAGCTATTCCGCTCGGAGATGCCCTTGAGGAAATGGCCGCGGGAAAGGGTCAACAGTTCGATCCCGACCTTGTGGATATCTTTTTGCGGGAAAAGGTATATCAGAAAATCAGGAATTTCCGGGAAAATTAAGAAGGATTCTATAGAGGTTGACACTGCGGCTTTGAAGCCTTATTATTACTTAATTGCTCAGGATTATTGATTTGAATCAATAGCAACTTTTGTTACATCCACTATACTATTACTGTAAACAATACAATGTAAGGAGAGAAGAGCATGAGCATGTTCTGTTATCAGTGCCAGGAAACAGCAAAAAACAGCGGCTGCACAATTAAAGGTGTCTGCGGTAAAGATGAGACAACTTCAAATCTGCAGGATCTCCTCATCTATACCCTGAAAGGCATCGCCATTCATGGCCAGTCCATGGCTGAAAAGGGACTGGATTTATCCGATGCGGGGAGGTTTATCAGCCAAGCCCTCTTTGCAACAATAACCAACGCGAACTTCGATAAAGATCGGATCATGGGATACATCAGGGAGACTTTGAGCCTGCGGGAATCCCTGGCAAAGCAATCCGGACTTTCCGGAGAGCTCCACAACAGCGCCACCTGGAGGGGAGACACCGAGGAAGAGTTCCTTTCCAAAGCGGAGTTTATCGGCGTTCTTTCATCCCGGGATGAAGATGTGCGCTCTCTGCGGGAACTGTTGATCTACGGTCTCAAAGGGATTGCGGCCTACGCCGATCACGCTATGATACTCGGCTATGAAGACCCCGGCATTTATCGGTTCATGATGGAAGCTTTGATTTCAACAACAAAAGACCTTTCTGTAGATGAAATGGTTGGCATGGTCCTGAAAGCCGGTGAAAATATTGTAACAACAATGGCCCTGCTTGATAAAGCAAATACTGAAACTTACGGGAATCCTGAGATCACCGAAGTAAATATCGGGGTGCGGAATAACCCGGGGATCCTGATTTCGGGTCATGACCTGAAAGACATGGAGGAACTCCTCAAACAGACCGAGGGCACCGGAGTGGATGTCTACACTCACTCAGAAATGCTCCCTGCGAACTATTATCCCGCTTTCAAGAAGTACAAGCACTTTGTCGGTAACTACGGGAATGCATGGTGGCAGCAGAATAAGGAGTTTGAGTCTTTCAATGGCCCGATCCTCATGACTACTAACTGTATTACACCGGTAAAAGACTCTTATAAAAATCGGATCTTTACCACCGGCCAGACCGGATACCCCGGTGTACCACATATTCCGGAAGGAAAAGAGGGAAAGCCGAAAGATTTCAGTGAAATTATTAAACTCGCGAAGAAATCAGCCCCACCGACAGAACTCGAAACCGGTACCATCGTAGGCGGATTTGCCCATGCCCAGGTAATAGCCCTCGCGGACAAGGTTGTGGATGCGGTGAAGAGCGGAGCTATAAAACGGTTCATAGTGATGGCGGGATGTGACGGCAGACAGAAGGGCCGGTCCTACTTCACCGAAGTAGCTGAGGAACTGCCCCGGGACGCGGTAATCCTTACCGCCGGATGTGCCAAATACCGCTACAATAAACTGCCTCTCGGTGATATTGGAGGGATTCCCCGGGTCCTCGACGCTGGTCAGTGTAACGACAGTTACTCCCTCGTGGTAATAGCTCTTAAGCTGAAAGAGGTATTCGGTCTTGATGATATCAACGACCTGCCGATCTCCTTCGATATTGCCTGGTATGAACAGAAGGCTGTCGCGGTCCTGCTTGCCCTGCTTCATCTTGGGATTAAGGGCATCCGCCTCGGGCCGACTCTTCCCGCCTTCCTCTCCCCCAACGTTTTGAAAGTTCTTGTGGAGAATTTTGATATCAAAGCCATCGGAGAAGTAAAGGAAGATGTGGAATTGATGATGGCAGGGAAATAACTCTGTTGATCAGTATCTTGCCCCGGCCTTT
>JAGLYY010000127.1 GCA_023131935.1 Spirochaetales bacterium
TACTGGATTTTATACGCTTTTTAGAAGCGAAAGCATTGGAAGAAGGGATAGGAACAGCGATCGCAAGCGAAACGTCTCTTGAGAAAGATTGGCTGAGACCTGAAGAGGATGAAGCATGGCAAGATTTGTAAAGGGAGATGTAGTGATCGTCCCTTTTCCCTTTTCGGATTTAACCCGTGCTAAAAGACGTCCTTCTCTGGTTATTGCCGAATTAGGAGGGGATGACCTGATGCTTTGCCAGATAACCAGTCAGAAGATCCGAGATAGATACGCAGTTTCAATTGATGATAATGACTTCAAAACTGGTACACTTAGGCAGAAAAGTAATGCGCGGCCAAATCGTATATTTACAGCGGACCGCCACATTGTCTTATACTGTGTTGGTCATCTTAAACCTGACAAAATCAGTGAGGTAATCGAGAGAATAGTGGATATTTTACGGCAATGAATTACGCGACTTCAGTTTAATCATAGGTTTCTTCCCGAAGTCAATGTCTTAAGTCTCGCGGTACAACCATCTGTCCTTTTAGAAGCCTAAAAGGATGAAACCATCTATCAGGCGCGTATTGAGGAGATGAATACAAGCATAGACGAACAGGGGCAGCTATGCTAGAGTTACACTACACATTCAAAAAGGGTTCTAGGAGCAATAAATGGCTACGTGGATTACTCACCTTAGAATAGCAGAGCTTTTTGATAAAAGAGTAAAGGTCCGGTCTTTTCCCTATTATCTCATTGGCAACCTCGCTCCGGATTCGGGAAAACTTAACGATGACCGTTTAACATATACGCCTAGCTCGGATAGCAGTCATTATCGGGATCGGACATGTAACAAATGGTATTCAAAGGACTTAGTTTTTTATAGCGAGTATTGCTCAAAAGTACTATCTCAAAACGAGGATTATTACAGTTTTTGTTTAGGGTACTATCATCACCTGGTAGTTGACGTTCTTTGGGGATATTTCATTCATCATCCAACTAAGCATAAGTATTCAAATCAATTTAAAGATTCTCAATTTATTTGGGAAGTAAAAAAAGATTGGTATGGCATTGATTTCGAATACCTTCGACGAAACAGAACCTGGGCCGTATGGGATACATTTAGAGCCTCTTATTATGGTATACACGCATTAGATTTCTACCCACAAGAAAATATCATTAATAAACAAAAAGAGATTAAAGAATTCTACGAGAGTGAGCAAGGTTTTGTCTCTCCGAATATATATTTGAAATATGAGGACATTGATTCATTTGTAGACATCTGTGCAAATTTTTTGATTGAGATAGCCGGTTTTATCGATAATGGTAATACTGCTTCAGTATCATCTGTGCTGGAGATTCTTGAAAAGAAACATACAATTCTACAAGAGAGCTTCATTTTTATTAGAGAAGCAAGTAAAAATTGAGTATGAATGTATGAAGTTGAATGGATTGAGAAATGGACGGGAACATCAGAAGCGTTTCGAAATTGTATAAAGAGGTACTTGTCCTATGAGCTTTGAGCGAGTCACCTGACCGTCATACGGCATACTGCCCCTTGGAGATTATTTTGCTGATCATGGCCTTCTTTCCTATTTTTCCTGTTCCTTCTCTTTCGGAAGCCAGGATAGACCCAGATCTTTTATTAGCAGGGGATCAACGTTCGAGGGGGAGTTATCCATAGGGGATATACCCATGGTATTCTTCGGGAAAGGAATTACCTCACGGATAGTGGATTCTCCCGTCATGATCATTACCAACCTGTCGAGTCCCGGCGCTATTCCTCCATGGGGAGGCGGCCCGTAGCGGAAGGATTCCAGGAGAAATCCGAACCGTTTTTCCGCCTCTTCCTCGGAAAATCCTACAATTCTAAAGATCCTCTTCTGTATTTCGGGATCATGACACCTGATTGAGCCTGAAGCTATCTCATTTCCGTTAAGAACAAGATCATAAAGGTTTCCGATGACCTCGCCAGGATTATCTTCCATGGAGTCGATAAACCGGTCCTGAGGCATGGTGAACATGTGGTGCGCGGGGGCCCACTTTTTCTCATCATTATCCCACTTAAAGAGAGGGTAATCAACGATCCAGAGAAATTCAAACCTGTTGGGGTCTGCTAACTCCAGGTCTTTACCCAAGCGGTTTCGAATTGCTCCGAGGGAGGTGCAGGCTGTGGACCAGGTATCGGCGACAAAAAGGAGGAGGTCTCCCGGTTTTGCTCCAAGGGTATCTGTTATTTCGGAAGCCAGGGGGTGGAAGAACTTTGAGATTCCCCCCTCTAAACCTCCGTCGGCAACCTTCATCCATGCGAGACCTTTGGCGCCATATATTTTTGCGGTTTCTTCGAGATCCGAAATCTGTTTACGGGAGTATCCCGCGCAACCGGGAACAACAAGGGTTTTCACGCTTCCTCCCTGTTCTACAGCACCTTTAAATACTCCGAAGTCGCTCTTTTTTGCAATTTCATTGAAGTCTTTAAATTCCAGATCGAAACGAAGATCAGGTTTATCGCTGCCATAGCGATTCATTGCTTCCCTGTAGGTCAGCCGCTGGAATTTTGCCGGGAGTTCAAACTGTAAGGACTTTCGGAAGATATAACCCATGAGTTCTTCAGTGAGGCTGTAGACATCTTCGGCGGAAACAAAACTCATCTCTATATCGATCTGGGTAAATTCAAGCTGCCGGTCCCCCCGAGCATCTTCATCACGGTAACACCGGGCAATCTGAAAGTATTTATCAAATCCCGAAACCATGAGTATCTGTTTGAAAAGCTGGGGGGACTGGGGCAGGGCGAAAACTTTGCCGGCATTGATCCTGGAGGGGACGAGGAAGTCTCTGGCCCCTTCAGGGGTGGATTTAATGAGGGTTGGGGTCTCGATTTCATAAAATCCCCGGGAAATGAGGTATTCCCTGGTGGCAAAGGCAACTTCATGCCGAAGCGCTATCTTCCGTTGCATGCCAAAGGAGCGGAGGTCCAGGTACCGGTACCGGAGCCTCAGGTCCTCTTTTGCGTCTGATTTTTCATCAACCATGAAGGGCAGGACCTCACAGCGGGAAAGAATTAATATCTCCTCGGCCGCTATCTCGATGCTACCTGTGGCCATATCCGGATTGACCATTGATTCAGGTCTTTCCTTGACAATCCCTTTAACAGCGATACAATATTCAAACTTCAAGCCCTTTGTGAGCTCTTTCAACTCTTCTGATGCGTCTTCGTCGATAACAACCTGGGTGATTCCATACCTGTCCCGGAGATTGATGAAGTGAATCCCTCCGTGGTTCCTGTTTCTGTGGACCCAGCCGTTTAAGATAACACTCCGGCCAATGTGTTCTTTTGTCAATTCTCCGCAGGTGACTGTTCGTTTCATGGTTTCCATAGCGGCAAATGTATCATTCTTAAGAGGAGATTATCAATAGGAGAGATGAACCTCTTCAGGAAGACCTCGAGAGTATGAAAAAAAATTGTAATAAAACGAAGATGTAAACTATAATCATCTTCATGCATGAGCTTTCTGTCACAAAAGATATTCTCAACATTGTACTGAAATATGCAGAGATGAACGATGTTAACGGGGTAAAAAAGATTACCCTGGAGATCGGGGAATTGAGCGATATGGTGGAGGAGTGGCTCCAGCGATATTTTGACATGGTAAGTAAAGGGACTGTCGCGGAGGGAGCGGTCCTCGCGGTGTCCCGTGTTCCTGTCGGGATTCGTTGTGAAAGTTGCACTGCTGAGTTCCCCGTAGATCTCCGTTCTGAAGAGAGGCTGAAATGCCCGGAATGCGGTTCTGATAACCTGCGGGTGATATCCGGAGCTGAATATACGGTGAAAAGTATGGAGGTTATATGAAAGAGGTTACTCTCATTGAAATAAAAGAGGAGATACACTCAGAAAACCGTAAAGAGGCGGTAATAATCAGAGATAAACTTAGTTCATCAGGAACATATATGGTGAACATCATGTCATCTCCGGGAGCGGGGAAAACAAGTTTGATACTGAAAACAATTGAGGTATTGAAGGATGAGGTCGGGATCTGTGTTGTAGAGGCTGATCTTGATTCCATGGTGGATGCTGAAAAAGTAGCCGCGGCGGGGGTTGAATCTCTTCAGATGAAAACAGGCGGTTTTTGTCATGTTGATGCCTTCATGATGAGGAAAAGTCTTGATGCCCTGGATCTGGAGCGTATTGATCTGCTTTTTCTTGAGAATGTGGGAAACCTGATATGCCCCGCGCAGGCAGATACCGGCGCTCATACGAATGTAGTGATTTTGAGTGTACCTGAAGGGGATGATAAACCTCTTAAATATCCCCTGATTTTTCGTAAATGTGAAACTCTGGTGGTTAACAAAATCGATTATCTTTCTGTGGCGGATTTCAATATGGAAGCCCTCAAGCAGCGGGCGAGAGTTTTAAATCCGGATATCAACATTATTGAAGTTTCCTGCAGGACAGGAGAGGGTATCGATATCTGGGTGGAGTGGCTCAGGGGGAAGCTCAGATCCTGATAAACTAATGCCGCTTCCTGCAGCGGGTACAACCGTTGATATGCATATGGGGTTTTTCCCCGGAATAGAACATCCTGCCGATTAGAAAACCATCCGGGGGGATAATTTCTTTGCACACTGGGCAGGTCCGGGGGTAGTCATCATTTGCGGGGTAACAATAAGGGCATCCGAAAACCTCAACCAGGCGGTCATTTTCTCCGGGATAGACAACTGAGTGGACTTTTTCATGGGATTTGAGCAGCGTCCCACAGATAGGACAGGGATGAATTTTCCCTTCTCTCGGTGCTGTTGGTTTTTCCGGTTTCTCCTTTTTCTGCCCCCCCACTTTCCTGGTAAGAAGGTGGAGAAGCCATGCGATGAGGATCGAAAGAAAAATCAGGACAACGATTTGTATAATTGACATAAATTCTCAACTTGCTATCGGGAATCTCTCTTTATATATCGAACCGGAAGGGTAGGAGGATGAGAAAAATCGCTCCTTGGCATAGCGGATAAATCCGATTACAGTAGGTATATGTCGACCCTTTACGTTGTTGCAACCCCTATTGGCAATCTTCGGGATATTACCCTCAGAGCACTGGATATACTCCGGGAGGTGGATATCATTGCCTGTGAAGATACCCGGCATACAAGGAAACTGCTTTCAGCCTACGATATTCACAAGCGGCTCCTCAGCTGCCGCGCGGGAAACGAACAGAATAGTGCCGAAGGTATCTGCTCGCTCCTTGCGGAGGGAAAGAATATCGCTTATGCCAGCGACGCAGGGACCCCTGGCTTGAGTGACCCGGGGGATGTCCTGGTCCGGATTGTCCGTTCGAATGGTTATGAGGTTATTCCCGTTCCCGGGGCTTCGGCCTTTGCCACCCTGGCCAGTGTGGGGGCTTTTCCCGGCAGGTCCCTTCTCTTTGACGGCTTCCCCTCCCCAAAACCGGGGAAAAGGCGAAAACGGCTTCGGGAATTGATGGAACGGGAAGAGAATTTTCTCATATATGAGTCACCTTTTCGAATTCTCAAACTCCTTTCGGATATTGAAGGCATTGATCCTGACCGGGAACTCCTTATCGGGCGGGAAATGACGAAGATCTATGAGGAATATCTGGAGGGAAAAGTCAAGGAAATCCTTGAAATTCTATCGGAAAGAAAGGATATTAAAGGTGAGTTTTCTGTACTTGTGTCGGGAAGGAAAAAGGGTTAATATCTAGAGAGATGTTGACGATATAGTGATTGAAAGGCAGGTTTTGGAATGACAATCGAGAGGCTTGGTCCAATAGACTCCATATCACGCTTCAATAAGGCCAACAAAGCGAACAAGACAGAGAAGAAGGAGAATGCCGATTCTATCTCCTTTTCCAAAGAAGCAAAGAATTTAGGTGAGATTTATAAGGCGACCGAGGAGGTAAAAATTGCCCCGGATATCCGGATGGACCGGGTAGAAGAGGTGAAGGCGAAACTTCAGGATCCTTCGTACATTGATGAGAAGGTACTCGAGTCGGTCGCCGAAAATGTGCTCGATATGTTCGGTTTAACCTAAGTACTTTCTTCTAAATAAAGCGCGGAATGAAGGCGGAGACGACGGTGCTCTGCCTTTTTTTTACCTTTTAAAGTTCGAAGGGGAAGGTTAGATGGATGATTTTTTGTTTCATGTGCCTACGAGGATTCATTTTAACAAGGGAATAGTAAACGACCTTCCTCTCATAATTGAAAAACTGGGTGTCAGAATTCTTCTTGTTACCGAGGAAATTTTAAAGGATTACGAAATACCTCAAAGGATCCGGAGGGTTCTGGACCGGGGCGGGTTGGAAACTCTCCTGTTTGATGAATTCGGTTCAACCTCAACTACCCGTCTCGTAGAGAAGGGGATAGAACTCATTCAAAAAAGCCGGGCCCAGCTTGTTCTCGGCCTGGGCGGAGTTCGGCTCCTATCTCTGGCCAAATGTATTGCCGGCCTTGGGAATGGAGAAAGGACTGTAGATTCCCTGCTTGCGGGAGAACCGATTGATTCGAAACCCCTTCCCTATATAGCGATTCCAACTGCTTTTCGTGACCCCTTCCTCTGTTCTGACACCTGTTTTCTTATCGACGGGAAAAACAGGGAGAGTGGCCTGTACAAAATCCCTGGCAGCGCTCCTGTAGCGGCTGTAGTCGATCCTGATCTTTCTTCCAGTCTCGGCGGTCAATACGTGTCTGCGGTTCTGTTGAGCACACTCCTCACGGCCCTGGAAGGGTATTTTTCCCGGGCAAGCAATTTTCTATCAGATTCTCTCTTCCTGAAAGCGGTGAGCAAGATCCTAGCTATCCTTGAGGATCCGGAAATGAGGGAAGAGGAGGTCCGGGAGCAGGCCTGTAAAGGGGGGATAAGTTCCTCCATAGGACTCACTATGAGTTCTATGGGATTTGGAAGTGCTGTTGCTTTCGCCCTGAATGGCAAACTTATGGTTCCAAAATCCTCCGCGGGAGCGATTATGCTGCCTTATGTCCTTGAGGACGCACTTGAAAACTGCCCCTCCAAGGTTGCCCGGATTGCTCCGATCCTCGGGATCCATGAACCTGGAGAGCCCGCGGTAGAGCTAGCAGGAAGAGTTGTCAGGTTCATCCGCTCCCTGATCGACCGAAAGAGTATCCCCCTGAGGCTTCGGGATTTCGAAGTAACAAGGGAGGACCTTACTTCAATAGCTGCTATTGCCGCAACATATCCCGGTATTTCCCATCTTCCCAGGCCCGTAACCGCAGAGGAACTTCTGAATATTTTGAAAATGGCCTATTGATGCCATGATCACCCTGCGGAAACTGTTAAAGCTGTCCCGGAAAACCAGACTCAGAAAGGCAGCCCGCCTACTCCAGTCTTTCGAAATGGATTTAGCCAGGGGCAAGAAGCCTGATCAGGTCTATCTTAAAGGACTGGTTGAACTTAGCCGGCAGGATCTGAAAGCCGATGGGATTCTTACAGAGGATTTGGGCAGGATTGGGGAGATTCCCGGAGACTTCAACACTCCTGCTGCCCTTATCAGGTTCTGTAACAATTTTAGACATATTCTTCTTAGCCATTTAAGCGCTGAGCCCGCTGACTGGGACTTATTGCATGAGGAAACCGGGGCCCCCGATCCACTAATGCGACAAATATTTCCAATCCGGATGTTTCTCGAAGATGTTCGGTCCCCTTTTAACGTTGGGGCCATGTTTAGGACCGCGGAATCCTTCGGTGTGAAGGAGATTCTCCTGAGTGACGGAACAGCGGACCCCCGGCATCCCCGGGCACAGCGGGCCTCCATGGGATGCACTCAGGTAGTCCCCTGGCGGCGTTGCTCTCTCGGGGAGCTCGAGGAGTCAGGTTCACCGATTTTTGCCCTGGAACTAGGGGGTTCGGATATCAGTATCTTTCCATTTCCCCGAAGCGGTACGGTGATAATCGGTTCCGAAGAACTGGGAGTCAGTCCCGAAGCCCTTGCTCTCGCGGACAGCGGAAACGGAAGGGTGACCATTCCCCTTCGCGGGAGCAAAGGCTCCCTGAACGTTTCCGTGGCCTCAGGAATTCTTTTGTTTAAATGGTGCCAGAGCCTTTCTAAGTAAACTTAACAGACCTCCAGTCCAGAAAACCACAATAGGTAACTCCCTGGTATTCATAAAGACGGACCTTTCTCCCAATGGTGAAATTGAGGAGCAATGTGGATATTGAGAGTAACAGGGAGTGGGAAGCTTGTTTTTCCTTTCCGAGCAGAATGTAACGGGGTACAAGCGTCGCGGTTTCCCGCTGGGGAAGGATTGCCCGGACCTTTGTTTCCCCGTTTTCAACTTCCGCCGTGACAATGAGATGATTATTCCGGACTTCCGGCTGGATATGGATGATTCGACCATTCTTCATCAGTGTATTCCTCCTGTCTATTAAGAATGGAGGAACAACACTGATGCTTGAAAATTACCGGGTGTTCTTTAAAAATTTTTCTTTTATCTTCGAATGGCTTTTTCGATTTCGGGTTTATTAAAACCGATAATGATTTTGCCATGGACATCAATAACAGGAACTCCCATCTGTCCGGATTTCCGTACCATCTCTTCCGCCTTCCGCTGATCCTGAGCAACGTTGTGTTCGGCAAAGGGAATTTTATTTTCTCTAAAATAATTTTTCGCGAGTGTACAGTAACTACACGTTGGTGTTGTATAGATAGTTATTGCCATCTGAATTTCCTCCGTAATAAGTATATAAGTGAAATACTATATATGGATAAAAAAGTCAAGTGGCAATGGAAATTTAATACCGTTCCGCCCGGGCTTTTTCATCATCGAAGGCTTTAGCCAGGCGCTGCTGGATGATTTCGAACTGTTCCAGAGAAGAAATACCATAGCTTTTCAGTGCCGCGGGTTCAAGCTGATCGTAGGTAATCTCTTTATCTTCCACATTGCAGATGGCGTTGGCGAGGTACACCGCATATACCACGTTTCTGTTCTCCTGGCTGCATCTAGAGGGTTCGTGATGATACTTGATCGCTTCGATCAGGGGGGTGGGGAAATTCCACTTTTCAGCTATCATTCCTCCGATCTCCGCGTGATTAAGGCCGGCGCTCAAATCCTCGATAAAATCCCTTCCGAGGTTCCGGTCTTTACAGAATTTCACGATTCGTTCGAGGAGGTTGGGGTGGACATCGGCAAAGATGATCTTACCCATATCATGGAGAATCCCCCCGACATAGGCATCATCAAGGATATCTTTCTTTTTCTTGAAGTTACGAGCCAGGTGATAAGCATAATAAGCGGTCCGATAGGAGTGGTCCCAGAGCCATCGCTGGTGTTTATCCAACAATTTCTGAGTTCCGTAAGAGTAGAGAAGGTTCGTCAGTGCCCGGAGTCCAAGAAGTTTTACCGCTTCAACAATATTATCCACCCGTTTTGGCAGCATGAATTGGGCTGAGTTAACAATCTTCAGGAGATCAGCGGTAAGCGAAGGATCGGTGCTGATCTGCCGGGCGATGTGAGTAATTTCTGAGTCCGGGTCGCTTAACATTCTCTGGAGGGAAACGATGTTCTCCGGAA
Organism: Spirochaetales bacterium; assembly: GCA_023131935.1. Taxonomy (GTDB): domain Bacteria; phylum Spirochaetota; class Spirochaetia; order JAGLYY01; family JAGLYY01; genus JAGLYY01. The sequence continues at coordinate 9,511 of JAGLYY010000127.1, forward strand.
ACTGGGGCAGCTCGTCGATCTCTTTCACAATGGCATCGGAGAGGAGGGAAAGATTCTCCAGATGAATGTCACTGAAGGGAATCGTTATCTTGGCGATTGTTTCCTCCCCCTCAATATCGATATCGAAGGAATCTTCGTCCAATCCCATTTTTTTAAGCATAAGTACAAGGATAACAATACCAAGGCCGGCGCCTTCTGAGTCGTCAAGAACTGCCGTCAGGGCATCCTCCATGCTATCGTATGCCCTGGACCGGGCAATCCTGTCGTAGACCCTCATCTGCTCCTTTCGGGAGATATGTACGTTGTTATGGACACTCAAGGTAAAGGTCTTTTCCTTTGCGTGGAAAACTACTTTTATATAGAGCCCCACTTCTTTCTGCTTCTGAAGGTAAAAGTCAATATTATCGAGGGTTTCCTGTTTAAATGTAGTCATTCCCTCGGTATAATGATCTTTGTTATCGATATCCAATCCCTTATCGGTGAAGTAAACCCGCTTTGTATTTGCTTTTTTTGCGTTTACAGCGAGTTCTTTCATGCAGTAGGAAATTCTGTCGGCAAGGTTTTTTTGACCGAACTCCCCGAGGAAGATACCGAGGACCTGCTCCATGTACTCCTCGGTCTCGTGAGGCATAGTGTAGGTCTTAATTGACAAAGGAATTGAATTGCGTGCTGCGCGTTTTATCTGTTCGACGTTCACATTTTGAGCCATACTACTGGAAACCACCTATCCTAAATAACATTTTACTATATATATTGAAGTATAGTATCCCGATTTTCCCTCTGTCAAGTTCAAGAAACGAATGAAATGAAACGAATGAAAAACAATCTGTATTACGAGCCAAAACTTTTCACCCTTTCTGCCATCTTTCTAAGGCGATGTTCCACTTCATAATTAATTGAACCTTGAGGGAAAACCCCCTTTTTGTTTCTGCCTCCAGCTTCATTACCTGTAAGGATGGTCATTGCCTCATCCACGGTCCTAACCGGGTAAATATGGAATTTCCCCCGGGAAATCGCCTCTTCAATTCTATCGGAGAGTACAATATTTTGAACATTTTGCCAGGGGATGATAACACCCTGGTTTCCTGTTATACCGCACTGTTTACAGATTGAGTAGAAACCCTCGATTTTCTCGTTGATCCCCCCTACGGGCTGGATCTCCCCAACCTGGTTGATGGAGCCGGTAACCGCAATCTCCTGGTTAAGGGGTATCTCGCTGATAGCGGAAAGGAGAGCACATATTTCCGCTGAAGCTGCCGAATCTCCCTCAACTTCGCCGTAGGATTGCTCGAAACAGATGCTTGCGTACATCGAAAGGGGGAAGGTATTCGCGTAGCGGCTTCGGAGAAATCCATCGAGGATCAGCACCCATTTATCATGGATCTCCCCTGAAAGTCCCACCTCCCGTTCTATGTTGAGAAGCCCTTCATTCCCCGGGGCAATCCGGGCGGAGATCACACAGGGACTTCCAAAGGCATAGGTCGCCCGATCGTAGACAGCCAACCCGTTAACCCTGCCGACGCTGGCTCCGCTGACATTCATAAGGACCTCTCCACGGACAATCATCTCGTCCAGTTTTGCTTCCGGTAGATTGAAAAGATAATTACGTTCCTCAATAGCACGCTTTACTGCTTCTCTGTCAATTTCCCTTTTTCCCATGGAGGAAGCCCAGTAATGGGCTTCCCGGAGGAGGTCGGAGATCATGGAAAAACGGGTTGTTAACTTACTACGGTTTTCTGCCAGCCGTACTCCATAACGCATGATTGTAGCGATCCCGTCTGAACATAGGGGGAGAAGTTTATCCCTCTTGATTTTCTGTGTTAGAAAACCGATATATTCCCTCATGGTTTCATCCGTACGTTCCATTACATTGTCAAATTCAGCCAGTACTTTGAAGAGTTTCTCAAAATCAGGATCCTGGTTGTAGAGGGCCTCATATAACTGCTCAGAACCTAACATAATCACCTTGAGATCCACTTTGACAGGTTCCGGTTTGATAGATGCCGGCCCTGTAACAGGGGTCTCTTTGCGTTGGATTTCCACCTTTCCAGTCTGGAGGACCCTCTTCAGCTGAATCCATGCATTCTCATCCTGCAGGAGATCTTCCCCCCGGAGAACGAGGACCCCGCCGGATGACCGTATAACCGATCCCCCCCGAATAAAGGTGAAGTTTATCCTTCCCTCTCCCTCCTGATCGATGTCAATTATCCCGAAGAGGTTAGTATAAGTGGGGATATTCTCAAATACTATTGGAGGTTTGTTTTCAGTTTCCTCAATGATATTCAGTTCATACCGGAATAATCCTGAAGTGCTTTTTTCCATTCCATCTGTTTTGTCTTCGAGGAATAACTGATGGTTATCGAGGATATCCGATTTCAATTCTTCAAGGTATTGGATTACGCCGGGATAGGGAAATTGACGCGCGAATGTGTCAATCTCATGATCGATTTCCGGTTTCAGGACTTCTTTTTGAAGGTTTAAGAGTTTTTCTTCCAGTTCTTTCCGGGCTTTTCGGTCGGTAACGCTGATGAGTTGATCCCGCTGGCGCTGATAGAGTTCATTATCCAGTTTTCCTTTTATTGTTCCTTTCAGATGTTGTATGGACTGCCGGATACCTTTTTCCCATTCCCGGGCTTTTCCCGGAGGGAAATACAAAGCTTTCGGCCGTTCCGGATGGCGGAAATTGTAACAAAGGGCGATATCCCGGAGATTTCCCTTCGGGATATCAGATTCTTCAAGGAACCGGCGTACCGTTGTTTCCTTTCCGGTTCCGGATATACCGGTAACGAAAATATTATAACCTTTTGCCCGTATCTCAGTCCCCATTTTCAGAGCTTTTAGTGCCCTGGGTTGTCCAATTATGCCCGGGACAGGGACAATTTGGGAGAGACGGGTAATTTCATCTTCATCTATAGAAAATGATGCTTTTTCCGCGGGGAGTTCATAAACCAAATACATCCTCCTGCAACCCTCATAATAGGTATCCTGCCTTTGTGATGTCAATGGTCCGTTTTACTCATAACCTCTTCTCTAAACCTGAAGTGATCGTTATAATAGGGGTATGCTTAAATCTAAGATTGATACCTATTTCAGGGGTATTCTATCGATTGACGAACTTGTACGAACAGATTCTTCCCTCAATGGTATTCAGGTTGATCGGGAGGGGACTGAAATCCTCCGGGTGGCTTTCACCGTCGATGCCTCCCTTGAGTCCTTTCGCCGGGCAGTTGAGTGGGGGGGCGATATGCTTTTCGTCCACCATGGACTATTCTGGGGTAAGCCGCTTGCTCTCCGGGGGGGGCATTACCATAGGTTAAAATATCTCATCGAGAATAATCTTTCCCTCTATGCCGTCCACCTGCCTCTGGACATGCATCCGGAATTTGGAAATAATGCGGCAATGGCTTCCGCACTTGGACTTGTTGAAACCGAACCTTTTGGTGAGTATAAGGGGATAAAAATCGGGTTTAAAGGCAGACTTCCGGAGCCCATGGAAATAAATGACATTCTCGCGCGTCTTGATCTGACACGGGAACAGTGTAACGGGATCCTTCCTTTTGGGAAGCAGAAAATCTCCACTGTCGGACTTGTCTCCGGAGGCGCTCCCTTCGAGGTGGAACAGGCGATTGAGGAAAACCTTGATCTTTATATAACGGGGGACGCCTCTCATTCCATTTACCATACCTGTCTTGAGCAGGGGATCAATGTGATTTTCGGCGGTCATTATCAAACCGAAGTATGGGGGGTCAAACTCCTCTCCAGGCGATTATCCGCGGATACCGGACTGGCAACAACATTTATCGATATTCCCACGGGGTTGTAAAACATGAACAACGAAATAAAGGGGAAATTATTCCCCCTCCTTCTGAGCGTTTCTATTATCATTTTGGATCAGGTAACCAAATTCCTCATCATCTCTTCTATTCCCCCCCGGACGGTCGGATGGTCTTTTGGCGGGGATTTCCTGCGGATTATTCATGCCCGGAATCTTGGTATCGCCTTCAGCATGGGCCATGGAATCGTCCCCTGGTTTCGGATGATCCTTTTTATTGTTATTCCGTTGGTGATTCTGATCGTGGTACTTATTTACTATTTGAAATCGAATGAATTCCACGGTATCCAGCGATGGGCGATTGGAGGGATCCTCGGAGGAGGGTTTGGAAACCTCATTGACAGAGTATTGCGTCCGCAGGGAGTAGTCGATTTCATCGATGTGAAATTTTATGGTCTCTTCGGTCTCGAGCGATGGCCGGCTTTCAATGTCGCTGACGCGACGATTGTTGTATCAGGGACAATCCTTGCGCTTGCATATATCATTAGTGAACATAAGAAACAGCGGAAAATGAAGGAAGTGGAGGAAAAACAATGAATAAAAAAGCGAATACGGTTTTATTTATTCTCGCCGCTTCTATATTAAATGTTTTATTAATGGTGATGCTTCTGCTCTTCGGTATCCTGATTCTTGCCTACATCCTTCCCGAAGGGATTTCTCCTTCCCTTGCCCAAATCTTCTTCATCCTTGTTTTTCTAGGATCAATTGCCCTCACCTTCTTCATCTACCACAGGGCTATGAAAATATTCTCCCGCAAGGTAGACATGGACAAATACTTTGATCCGATTATAAGGGGCCGGCGCGACAAGTAGTGCAGATTCAAAGGAATTTAATACCCGTCAGAGAGGGACCTGTTGATATCTTTTTTATATAGTTCGTTATACACATAACCCCTTTTCCGGAGTTTGTCTTTAAAGTCCTGGGAAAAGGGAACATGTCTCCAGAAAATCCCCCGAACCTCTTTGTCAAGTTTCTGAGTTCCTTCACTTTCTTTTAAGATCCAGAGAATATAATCCTGGATGAAGTATTCCTTTACATCCCCTCTTAGTTTTCGCTCCTGGAACCACTGGTAGTAATATCCTGTCAGACCCTCTTCCATCCAATAATGCTGGGCCTTTTCTTTCGCGACTTGCCACCGTAAGTCCCCTAACGCGGTGATAACCGCAACACGCACATCTTTCGGGAACATTGGAACGGCAATCCTTCCCCGGCTTGTAGACCGGTTAAATTTTTCAAAAGGCTCCCAGCAGATTCCCCGGTCGCCATAACATGGGATAAGGACTACATAGGGAACAATACGGTTTGTCTTCTGCTTAAATGTTCTCCGGAATAGACCTGGATCGATCTGCTCTACATCACTCATAACTGTAAGCACGTTCTCTCGAGTGCCGATGTCCCTGATATTGGAACGGAAGTACTGCTTCATGAGGACAGGAAAATGGTTGCCCTGGCGTCCGACACACATCTTGTTCATCTGTCGGACAGTATTGAATTCCTCTTCCATCCCCCTGTTGTCTACGGTGACCTCTTCCCCTGCCTCTTCCGCCCGCCTCTGCAGGATTTGAAGATTATCATCAGATTGCTCAAGGTCGTTGTAAAGCCTGGAGATATCTTTATCGAGGCTGGTGAGTTGTTTTACCATGTGTAATATCTCTGAAAGGGCCTTCCGCTGGGGTTCGTCATAGGCGTCCTTCAATCCGTCAAGATCATGCCGTATAGTATGGTCGCTCAGGATTTCAGCCTTTTCCTTCAGCGCATACTCAAGGGCGCTCATCTCCCCGAGTTTATTCTTGAGGAGTCCGATGTACATATCCCGCTGTCCCCGGGTTGACTCCATCTTTGAGGAAATCTTCTGCCCCGAACTGCGCCTGCTTGCCTTTGTCTCATCAGTTACCGAGGTATTTACCTCCCCGCTGGCAACCTTGCGAAGCCATTCATCTACATAGTAGATCGGTTCTCCCGTAGTGTTTTTCCAGATAATCCGGCTTATCATGGAGCGCTGATCCGGCGTAATGATGTTGGGAAGAAGGGCCCCATATCTCAATAACAACTGCTTTGGGGTGTATAATCCGGTGTGAGCTTTTGCCGTGACACCCTGAAGGAAGTTCCAATAGGCGGAGATCAACTTACCCCGATAAAGAGAGCGGTCTTTCGGGTCCTCAGCGTTCAGAAATTGACCGAGCAGTTTATGAACTTTCTGGGCCTCCGCTCCTCCTCCTGAGAGCGCTTTTTTATAGAAATCTTTGTCCTGAAAGAAAGGTTTCGGTTCCTCTTCAAACTTGGAAATGGGGATGAACGCGTTTTTAGTGAGATCTACCTTGTCGGGTGATGCTGTTTTTGGTTTTTTATCACCAAAAAGATCGGAAAATACAGGGGCAGAGTCAGCGGATGTTGCTTCGATGCCCATGAGATTGGCGATCTCAGGATCAATATCACCAGAGTAGATCCCTGTGGAATTGTTATTACCACTCATGAACTATATCCCCACCCAAAGAAGCAATCCGGCAGGCAGCCAGGACCCTCCACTGTTACAAATAATTTCAGGTTTAAATGACAAATGGCGGAAACCTGTAATAATGGAGGTGGTGGGAATCGAACCCATGACCTCGTGAATGCCATTCACGCGCTCTAGCCAACTGAGCTACACCCCCGAATAATGCCTAAGCATAATAGCCATAAGGCTCCCAATTGTCAAGGCAGGGGTATGAGCATCCTGTAGATTTCCTGGTCGTGGAATACCCCCTCATGGGTGAACCAATCACGCAGCCCCTCGGGAATAAAATCTTTCATTGATTCTGACAGGTAGAAATTTCCCGGTTTCGCGAATTGATTTCCGAAATGAAAAATGAAATTCACCGCTTCAGAAATGATGGTCCCGGTCTTGCCCCTGCTTTGATACACCGTTGTTCCTGCATGGAGGGCAAAACGGTAGGTGACAAGGGTCTGATATCCATATTCTTCTGTGCTGATTATTACCCTGTTTAGAACAGTCCTAACGAGATCAATGATTATGGGACAGCTATATGAAGTATAAGGCAGCAGGTAGAGCCCACCAAGCTCTGTATTTATCCACAGTTGACAGTCGTAGGGGCGAAGGACCTTCTCCATATGACCGTAGAAAGATTCGAGGAGTTTATCGATATGACTTTTCCCCGATTTCATTTTCCATTCAGCTGTCAGATCAATCTCAGCAAAGAGAAAGAAGAAGGGGTATTCTTTGCCCTCTTCAATATCCTGCCAGCTCAACTCGATGAACTCTTCCTTCTCACCGGCCTCCTTTTCCTCAATAGGTATTGAGCAGAAATTGAAGACCTGTTTTAAACGGGTTGCTGATATTCCCTCTTTTATCATACCCGGGCCGCAATAATCAGCAGCACCACTGTGGAATAAATCCGCGGGATCAGCAATGTTGCCATCAGGATCAATTATTCCGAAAAAGACATTATCCTGTCGAAGGATAACACGGATGATCTTTTTATGATCCGCGGGTGAGATTCCCTCCAGAGAGAAATAGACGAACTGTTTAGACCTGGATCTTTCGTTCTTAAGGATTTTTTTCCAATCTTCCAAGGGGTGCCGGATAATCCGGAAAATCCTCGAACGTTCTATATTTTGAATAAATTTCGTAGTTTTCTTCTCTCCGCCGAAGAGCAAAATCTCCCTCATTTCTCACTCCTGAGGGCGTAGCTATGATAGGCGATTTGGTTTTTTTCCATCAGGGGAGAAAATTGTCCCCCTACCAGTGAATCCAGCATTGCATGAATTACCGGGCTGATGGTTAAGGTATTCGGTTTTGTGTACAGGGACTTCATGATATGTATCCGTTTCATCGCTTCCGATTGCATTAACTCCTCAGTCCGTTCGGTGTATTCAAAAAGACCGGAGTGAACAACGAACCGCACCTGCAGGGTTTCGGGCAGAATCCGGTCCAACCGGTTGTAGAGTTCCAGTTCATGGAGAATCTCTAACCCGCATAAGGTCGCCTGCAGATTCTTATTTCCGAAGTAAAAGGCACAGAGGCCTCCATCTCCCTCCCAATACCAGAATCTTCCATTTCTCCGGTCTACCGACTCCTGAACCATCATCCGGAGGTCCTGGTATGTTTCAAATATCATTTCTTTTGGATATTTCCGTACAAGACGGGTATTGCCTACAATATCGATGTGCAGAAAAGCGAGCACCAGATCCTGTCCTTCCTGGAAAACTCCCCAGTTTCTCGTCCGCCTGAAACGCGGGTTTTCTACGAACATCCGGTTTTCTTTATCATAGAGATACCCCTGGTCGTAGATTGCCTTAACCAGGGTGGTCAGATGGGCGATCTGATATTCTCGTCCCCGATGCCCCTCTTCCTGATACTGGATCAGAAGGCTTACGAAATCAAGAAAAAAGTTGTTATCACAGATGTCGGTAATAATCTGTTCGGCCGCATTTTTATTAGGGATGGCGAGGCTCGATTGGAACCCGGTTCGTTCATAGATACTATAAGAATGGAAGAATTCCCGGGCGATCACCACCATTGAGGATGGATCCATCGACTCCGACAGGGCCCGGGCCGCGTGGGTAAATAACTGTCGATTTATCTGCATGTACAATTCCTGTTATAATTCACTTTCTACTGTTAATTAAAAGACTTACGGTGTCAACAGTCAAGAGGATTTCGGTCATGAGTACTTTAAATAGTGGAAAAGATCCTGAAAAATGGGTATAGTGGAAGTGGAGAGTAAAGTATGAGTGTACAATTTGTTGTCGATAAGGAAGGACATAAAACCGGCGTTTTCATGAGTCTTGATGAGTACGAGAGCATAGTAAACATGCTTGAAGAGATGGATGACATTCGAGACTTTGATGAGCGGATTAGCTCAAACGATTGGCTGACCCTGGAAGAGGTCGAAGAGCGTCTTCGTGTTCACGATTAAGTTTGAAGGTCGTTCTTTCAAAGAATTGGGGCGGCTTAAAAAGGAGGATAGAGATAGGGTTCTTAAGGCGATAAAACAGCTTCAAGTTAATCCACGGCCAGTGGGGTGCAGGAAATTAAAAAACCGTGAAGGATGGAGGGTTCGGATAGGAGACTACCGGGTGATCTATACAATCCATGACGATGAATTGATTATTCTGATTCTTAAGGTAGGTCACCGGAAAGAAGTATATGACCACTGATTTGTTACAAAGTGTTCCGGGGAAACTTTCCAATCCAATTCCTGCCTTGTAGATGCATAAAACCTGTCACTCCCGGGAAAACCAGCTATACCCGGAGGATTAGGATTAAGGAATGGCAAAAGGAGGAATAATGATATATATTGAGACTGGAAGGTTGAAGATGGCAGATCAACAAATAAATATTGATAATTATTTTCTTTTGTTAAAAGGTTTGGATTCAAGGACTAAGCTGAAACTTATTTCCAAACTTACGGATTCTCTTATAGATGAAGATGCAAAGGAAGAGGAAGAAGAATTCTATAAACTCTATGGCAGCTGGGAAGGGCCGGAAACCTCCGAAGAGATAATAGCTGATATTTACAAAAGTCGCTATACAAATCCTGAGAGAGATGTGGATTTGTGAGTA
>JAGLYY010000128.1 GCA_023131935.1 Spirochaetales bacterium
TGGTTTTTAGTTATTTAATAACCCTCAAAAGACCGTAATAACCGGATCTCTTCCGGCCACCGCTCAGGCTGCGGGGTCTCCAGAATCAGCGGGATATTATCAAGACGGGAATCATTAATAATGAAGCGGAAAGCATCAACGCCAATCATGCCCTCCCCGATAGAAGCATGCCTGTCCACCCTGCTCGCGAAATCGGAACGGCAGTCGTTTAAATGCATCCCTCGTAAGTATGAAAAACCAACTGTCTTGTCAAATTCTTCCATAGTCTTTTCATATGCTTTCCTGTCCCGAAGATCGTAGCCGGACGCAAAAAGGTGGCAGGTATCAAGACAGACCCCGACCCGTTCCTTGCTGTTTATCCCTTTGATAAGGTAAGCAAGATGTTCGAAGGTATATCCCAGATTACTCCCCTGCCCCGCGGTGTTTTCAATAACGAGTACTGCGGTTTTAGTTTTTTCTATTGCATTGTTCATTTCCTGTACGATAAGGTCCAGACAATCGGTTTCCGGGATTTCACGGAGATGGCTTCCCGGATGGAAGTTCAGGAGCCCAAGCCCCAGGATTTCAACCCGCTCCAGTTCATCCAGGAAAGCCGCGGCCGACCGCTCCCGTTTTTCCGGATCAGGATTTCCAAGGTTTATGAGGTAGGAATCGTGTGGAAGAACGTGTCTTGCGGAAATGCCGGTTGAGATAAGGTTCTTCCCAAAGGATGCTATCGATTTTTCAGACAGTGGGGGTGAAACCCACCGTTTCTGGTTCCGGGTAAAAAGTGCAAAGGCATTCGCCCCAATCTCTTTAGCTCTGTCGGGAGCATTCTCGACCCCTCCCGAGGCACTTACATGGGCCCCAATATACTTCATATCTATTTTTTGCATGAAAGGAGATGGTAAGTCAATAAAACCTGTACCAATACCATACTTTCAGTCGGTCTCTCCACTATATATATCTATTAACTTATAGCTGGACCTGAATCAAATTACTTAAGAATAGAGGAGAGTATGGGTATCAGAATATCAAACAGAGGAATGTCGCATGAGTGTAAGACAAGGATACATCCTGTCTGCCGGAAGAAAACCAGTGAAATCTTTCTCAAGCTGTTTCTCATACAGCTATCCTGTATATTCATTGCCGCCGTTTCATACACAGAGCCCTTTCTTTTCTGGAAATATCCATTTAGTGATCTGGGCGCCTCTGTTACGCCGCATGGCCTTACCAACAGCTGGTCATTCTTCCCCTTCGTCCTCGGCTTGATTTCAAGCGCCGTTATCCTGATTTCTCTGGGCAGATACTATCTCAGGAAGACTAATCTTCGCAACAAGTATATCAAGGTCCCGCTATGCGGCACCGGCGCCGTTGGCTGCCTTCTAGCGATCTTTCCACACAATATATATGTAACCACACATGTTATCGGTGCAAGCCTGATGATTGGGTCACTGTGGGCGTTGGCCATTCTTTTCCTGATAGAGGCTCGACAGCTGTTATCTCCGAAGTTCTTTATCCTTGGGCAGATCTTTCTGCAGTGTACCGTTGTGCCCTACGCCATCACCTTTTTCAGTGAACTACCGCTCAAACAGGTCTTTCAAAAGTTCGCGGTTATTGGACTCTATGTGATTCTGGTCGTTGTTACCTCGGCAGTTAAAAATGCGGTTTCCAAATCGTTGGATCAACGGGTAGTGCCTATTTTAAGGCCTGCCGACACAATCGAGCGTTCAGCAAGCTAATTTTTTTACGTTTCTCCATTTGCCGAAATAGACTATACTAAAGAGGCGAAATTCCTTATTTAGTTAACAAGCAGTGGAGAAACTATTTTGCCTGGATTATTGAAAACAAAATTCTATATACCTCCGAGTCACAATGTAATATCCCGCCCCAGGCTGAATGAACGCTTGAACGAAGGTCTTTCCCGCAAGCTGATTCTGTTATCCACGCCAGCAGGTTTTGGTAAAACCACACTACTGGCCGAGTGGATCAAGAAGGAAAAACTGAAGGCCGCCTGGGTGTCCCTTGACGAAGGGGATAACGATATCATCCGTTTTTTATCCTACTGTGTAGCAGCTCTGCAGACCGTTTTACCAGGTATCGGAGATATCATGATCTCGGAACAAAGACTCAGAACTCCGGGTGTCGAACCACTACTGACCACCTTGATCAATGATCTGGTGGAGATCCAGGACCCTCTCATTCTCGTATTGGATGATTACCATCTCATCAACACGGGGGCGATCCACGAAGCTTTGACTTTCCTTCTGGATAATCTGCCTCCACTTGTGCATTTGGTGATCGCTTCACGAGCAAACCCGCCCCTGCCAATTGCGCGGCTGCGGGGTCGCGGACAATTGGTGGAATTGCGTTCTTCCGATCTGCGGTTCACGGCAGAAGAGATCCAGGAGTTTCTCAGGCAGTCCATGGAATTACAGGTACCGGAAGATATTGTGAATTCACTGCTCACTCATACCGAGGGGTGGATAACCGGATTACAGATGGCCGCGGTTTCCATGAAAAACAAACAAGACATGAAAGCCTTTATTAAAGATTTTACAGGAAGCCATCGTTATATCCTGGATTACCTGGTGGAAGAGGTTCTCCAGAATCAACCGGAGACTGTACAGAGCTTTCTGCTGCAGACCTCTATCCTTCCACAATTAAACGGTTCCCTGTGTGACGCGGTTACAGAGTTAAGCGGAAGCCAGGGTTTACTGGAGAGGATTGAGCAGAGTAATCTTTTTATCATTCCACTGGATGATCAGCGAAGCTGGTACCGGTACCATCGCCTGTTTGCCGACCTGCTCCGACATAAACTTCGGCAAACATCGCCGGAATTAGTGCCGCTGCTTCACAATCGGGCCAGCCAATGGTTTGAGGAATCGGATATGCATGATGAAGCTGTTGAACATGCGTTATCCGGGCATGATTTCAAGCGTGCTGCCCGGTTGATCGAGGAGAACACAGAGCGGATCCTTATGCGCAGTGAACTCGACACTTTTCTGAATTGGATAGACGCGCTTCCCGAAGAGGATGTGTATGCCCGCCCTGTCCTCTGCGTCTATCATGCCGGCGTACTGCTTTTAACCGGACAGCCTCTTGGACTGGCGGAACAACGGCTGCATGAGGTCGAACAGGGGGAGCAGGCAAAATCTCTCCGGGGCGAAACGGCGGTATTTCGTGCCTATCTGGCAGCACTGCAAGGAAATGTGGAGTTAAGCAAAAAAAAATCCCGGAAGGCTTTGAAACTTTTACCGGAAAATCGTCTATTCCTGCGTAATCTGGCAGTAACCAATCTGGGTTTTGTCTATCTGTGGACAGGAGAGATAGAAGAAGCAATCCGTTCTTATAATGAAGCCCTCAGTATTGCGAAGAATATCAATAATCTCATGCTCACTGTCGAAGCCCTGCATTATTTGGCGGAGGTTCATATAGTAAAGGGACAGCTCAGAGAAGCTGAGAAGTTATTCAATCAAGGCCTCGACCTGTCTGTTGACAGACGTGGGCACCTTTTGCCCCTCGCCGGGATGGTACTCAGTGGTTTAGGACATATCAAACGGGAGCAGAACGACTTTGAGGCTGCAATCCCCCTGTTGGAAGAGGGTATTAAGCTGTCGCATCAGTGGGGAGAGATCCATGCCACTTTTAGTTATATCAACCTGGCCCGGATCAGGCAGGCAGAGGAGAACTGGGAGAGCGCAGGTAAGCTCATTGAGAAGGCCCGGGAGATTGCGGTGTTCTTTGACGCCACTGAGCTGGATGATTTCATGGTAGAGTCCTTTCAAACCCGGCTTTGGCTGGCACAGGGAAAAGTAGAGGAGGCCTGGCAATGGGTGAAGGACCGGAAATTGGATCGGGATTTCCCGGATGCCGTAGAGAAACTGGCTAAATCCAACTATCTAAAAGTTCTTGAGTATATCACCCTGGTTCGGGTGCTTCTGGCCCAGAACCGGGATAATGAAGCTCTGGAAGTGATCGAACCTCTGCTGCATGGGGCTGAGGTCCAGCAACGTATAGGTGATCAAATTGAGCTCCTTGTCCTTCGAGTCCTGGCATATAACAAGAACCTGGAAAAAGCCCTCGGGAGCCTGGAAAAGGCATTATCTCTGGCACAACCGGGAGGTTACATTCGGGTTTTTGTGGACGAAGGACCGGTCATGGCCAATTTACTCTACGAAGCCTCCTCCAGGGGGATAATGCCGAAATACACTGGCCGCCTGCTGGCCGCCTTCCCAATAGTTCAGCAGAAAAAGACCTTTGAGAACGCATCAAGTAAGCTGGTGGAGCCCTTAAGCAAGCGCGAACTGGAGGTACTGCGGCTCCTGGCCCAAGGGCTGCCCAATAAAGAGGTGGCCGCCCAACTGTTTATATCACTCTCAACCGTCAAATGGCATACCAGTAACCTCTACACCAAACTCACAGTAAGCAACCGTACCCAAGCTATTGCCCGAGGGAGAACACTGGGTCTTCTGCCCGGCACGTAGTTCACTCATCCACAAACAACACCAGCAAAAAGATGGTGCGGTCTGTTATCAAATAATCCCCAGGTCGATATCCCCGGATGTAGTAGTTATCCGTATTGCTCCCTTTTCTGATTCATCGCCGTTTCGACGAGTTCCGAGGGTCCCGGACAGCCTGTGTTCGGTCGTGCTGCCGTCAAAGACTTCATAATCGCAAGAAATGGATCCACTTACCGATTTTATCTCAGCAACGGCATTGATCTCTTCAGGAAGTTCACATGAAATGTCCCCTGAAACACTCTTACAGTCTACTTTGAATCCATTTTCTACAAGCAATTCGATATCCTGGTCACCACTGATGGTTTTTATTGATGATTGCTCTGAAACACACTGCTTTGCCGAAATATCGCCGCTCTTGGATTCACAGGCAAGATTCCCTGAAATATTAGTAACCTGCACATCCCCGCTTGCACTGTTTACCGCGATACCACCCTGATTGTCCTCAATTGATACATCACCACTTGCCGTAACAACATTCAGCACACACGAGCTGTTTTCAATATCAACATCACCGCTGAGAGATGAACACGTTAATGCACCGGAAATATTTTCAAGATCAATATCACCGCTTTTCGTGGTCAGAGACAGGGTTCCGCCGGAAATATTCTCTCCATCAATATCCCCGGAATGTGTTTTCATTGAGACATCATTCTTAAGATCCATTACCTGGATATCTCCGCTCAGAGACTCTGCCGCGGCCTTCAGGTTTTCCGGTATAAGTATCTCATAAGAAACATGCCAGGAACCCGATATTTTTTCATCTGAACATTTCGCGAAAACATCCAGGGTCCCATTTTCAATATTTGATAATATCTCAATGTTATCGAGTAAAAAGGTACATCCCTCTTCTTTGGGATGACTGACGGTTATTTTTGCGATAACTGAAATATCTGGTCTCTCTTCCCCGGCTATCCGGATATCTCCGGCGAGATTACGGACACGAAAAGTATCAATTCCGTCTGTAGTAAAGGAATATATTCGTTCATCATGCTGTTTTTCTCTTCCCAGGAAAAAAGCGCCAATATCCGAAAAATCAGACATATCTTCAAAGTAATCTTTCATCTTCTTCATAGCGTCCTGAAATCCTTTCCCAAAATCCTGAAATCTGTGTTTTGGGAATTCCTTTAATTCATCCCTGCCCTTATCCTCATCAGAAGGTTTGGCTGATTCCGCTGCTCCATCCATCTTCGATTCTTCAATAGAATCCAGTGCGTCTAGGAGCATCTCTGCCTCCTCTCTGGTAAGCTTCCCTTCATGAAGCATTTTCAGAATAATGGCCTGCTCATCAATATCATCAATTTTCTTTTCTTCCATTTTCTCTTCTTCCATGAGATTCTCCTACGTCAAATCTTTCAGTGCGTTGATAGCTTCTTCCGGGCCCAACTCTTTCTTTTCGAGGGATTCCAGAATGCTTCTTCGCCGGTCCTCAATATCCTGCTGGTCGAAACCCAGTGCATGAATAACACGGTCAAGCCGGCCTCTTACGGTGGGATAGGAGATACCAAGTTCTTTTTCCACATCTTTTATATTGCCCCGGCATTTAATAAAGATCTCAATGAAATCCTGATGCTCAACAGGAAGACTACCAAGTTTAGAGATAGAAAAAGTACCCTCAATTTTTGTGCCACAGGCCTTGCACCGCAGTTTCACAATATCAAAGGAGTGATTGTCACAAGCCGGGCATTTGCTTACCATTTTCTTCATAATCCAGCTCCTGCAAAATATTTAGCTATAATGCTAAAATACTTCATTTTCTTTATAAATTGATTGAGAATGTTAACATGCATTAAGAATCTAAACCTTATTATTTAGTATGTCAAGTTTTTTTAGGTGTTTATGCAATAATATTTATTTTTCTAACTCAGTTCGGTTGTTTTTTTAATCTTCCAGAGTAGGAAAATCACCAATGAAATTGTTTACTTCAATGGCCCTTTCCATGTTCACCAGATGGGCGGAAGGAAGAGAATCCAACGCCGGCTTACGCTGGATTCCAGACCGTCACGGGTTTATCAATAATATCAAAAAACCCTACCAAAACAATACTTTTACCCGGTTACACACATAAAGGAGTATTCATATATTTTAAGAGAAAAGAATGTTGCAGATATGGAAAAGCACGAGGAACTAGTGATGTATCGCATCAGGATTCAGGGAACACTGGACCCGAGTTGGTCGGAATGGCTGGAGAGCATGTCGATTGTCCACGAAAAGCAATCAAACGGATACCCGATCACGGTACTTACCGTACATGTTGCTGATCAGGCGGACCTTCGGGGAATCCTTACAAGGATCTGGGATCTGAATTTATACGTGATATCGGTAACCCGGCTTGACGAAGAAATGGGGCAACCGTGGGATAGACAACTGAGTTCCCCGGTATAAGAAAACACCAGGGAGGTAGTAGAAATGAACAAGAAGATCGTTGACAACTTCATCACGCGAAAGATTGTGGTGGACAGGATTACCGGCAGCCTTACCGGGAAACGGGAAGATCTACGGAAACTTGTAGATCTGGGGGGGAAAGTGCCGATAAAGGATCCCGGCTTGAAAGCACTCGGCCATGACATCGATGAGGACACCGGAATGGCCAAACTCTTCATGCGGTTCGGCGATCTGGGCGTTCAACACTGCAAACGCAAGCTGGCGGAAAACCTGATCTTCAACTGGGGAATCACCGGTAAAAACATCCGTTTTGCCCTTGCGGAGAAGGATATCTGGGTGCCCAGTTTTATCGTTATCAGCCCCACAATGCGTTGTAATCTCAAGTGCACCGGATGCTACTCCGGCCTGTACAGTAAGGATGGAGAGCTCTCCGAAGAGGAAATCGATCGTATCCTGGCCGAATGCCGACGCCTGGGTATCTATTTCGTTGTTGTGTCCGGAGGCGAGCCCTACCTCATGAAAGATGTCTGGCTGCGCCTGTTCAAGAAGTACAACGACATATACTTCCTTACCTATACCAACGGGACCCTTCTCGATGAGCCGACCGTGAAAGAACTAGTTCGATTGGGAAATGTGGCTCCGGGAATCAGTGTTGAAGGATTCAAAGATTACACGGACAAACGCCGCGGCGAAGGTGTGTACGACAAGGTTATGAAGTCCATGGATCTCCTCAAGAAGGAGGGGGTGATCTTCGGGATCAGCGTTACCTACACCAGTGAAAACATCGATCAAATCACCACGGATGAATTCGTCCAGTACTGTATCGACAAGGGTGCCCTGTTCGCCTGGTACTTCATGTTCATGCCTGTGGGTAAGGACCCGATTCTCGAGCTTGTGCCCACTCCGGAGCAGCGGGTGTACTGCGGTAATCGAATTGAAGAACTTCGCAAAAAGCACCCTCTGTTCATGGCTGATTTCTGGAACGACGGTCCCGCGGCAGGGGGATGTCTTGCGGGTGCGCGGGCGTACCTTCACATCCTGAACTCCGGAAGAATCGAGCCCTGTGTGTTCGCCCACTTCGGTGTGGACAACATCCGGGAAGTCACGATACGCGAGGCGGCAAACTCCCCCTTCTTCAAAGCAATTAGAAGGGAGTTTCCCTACAACGATATCGGAAACCTCAAACGCCCCTGCATGATCATCGACAATCCCCAGGTGCTGCGGAAAGTGGTAGACGAACACCTCGTGCCTCAGGGTCACAAGCACTCCGAAGATATCATCCACGATCCGGCGGTGGTGGACTGGATCGATCGATACGCTGAGAAGTTCAAGAATCTCACTGAACCGGTCTGGCAGAAGTTGATCCAGGATCCGGACTACCGGTGGTATAAACATGGTAAGGAATACGAGGAACTGTTCCGCTTCCGGAATTCCACGCGGCATCGGGACAGGAAACATACAGACGATATCACGGCTTGACTCAATTGAATTAAAATGTCGAAACAACTCTCCTCCCTCTGAATTCTCTTTATGGGTCCTGTTAGCTCTGAGGAAAATGATTTGACAGGGTCCGGATATCACGATAAGCTTCTCCCAATGTCTATTGTAAAAGTCACTAA
>JAGLYY010000129.1 GCA_023131935.1 Spirochaetales bacterium
AATTCCGGGAAGATCTCGGTTCTGAACATGAATCCGGAAACTGAAGGTCACGCGCTTCGCAAGCGGATCGGCATGCAGCTTCAGGAATCGGCCCTTCCGGACGATATCAAGGTGTGGGAGGCCATGGATTTATACGCCTCATTTTATAAATCACCCATTGATTGGCATCCCCTTCTTGATCAACTGGGCCTCCGCGAGAAGAAAAATGCCAGATTTTCCAGGCTATCGGGCGGACAGAAGCAGCGCCTTTACATTGCTCTCGCCCTGGTAAACGATCCGGAGGTGTTTTTTTTCGACGAGCTGACCACCGGGCTGGATCCACAGGCACGCAGGACAGTGTGGGACCTTGTTCGTGAGGTGCGCGATCGAGGTAAAACCGTGGTTTTAACGACCCACCTCATGGACGAAGCTGAGACATTGTGCGACAGACTTATAATTATCGACCACGGACATATCATTGCGGAAGGTACGCCAGATAGCCTTATTCGGGAACAGCAGCTTGAAAGTCGCGTCCTGTTTTCATCAGATGCCGAGCTCGCGGATGATACATTCAGCAGTATCCCATCGGTCCGACGGTTTGAAAAAACAGACAAACGGTATGTGATATCCGGACACGGAGACCTGCTCATCAAAGAGGTGATTGATTTTATGGTGGAGCACAATATCCATTTTCAAGACATACGCTCGGAACATGCTACTCTCGAGGATGTATTTCTATCCCTCACCGGCAGGAGAATCAGAGAATGATGAAAGGGTTGTGGAAACTCACCGTTATAGAATCGAAACTTTTTCTAAGACAGCCGACAGCCATCTTTTTCACTCTCGCCTTTCCGATTATCCTCCTGGCTGTATTCGGCGCCATTTACGGCAACGAACCCTCTGAGTTCTTCGGCGGGCACGGTTACATCGATACGGTTTGTCCCGCGTTTATCGGACTGGTAATGGCAATGACCGGGTTCACCTCTATCCCCGGAACAGTGGCATCGTACAGGGAACGCGGGGTTTTGCGTCGGCTGCGGGCAAGCCCCATTCGCTCCAATACAATTCTTCTTGCATGGATCATGGTTTATACGTTTGTAACACTCCTGTCTGTCGCGCTTATGCTTCTCTTCGGGCGTATCGCGTTCGGACTGCGTTTCGAAGGCGCCATGGGTTCTGTAATCCTCTTCGCGATTATCAGCATGGTGAGCGTATTCTCGCTAGGATTCATCATCGCGAGCCTGGCCCCAACGGTCCGGACCGCCGAAACAGTTGGTATGGCGATCTACTTCCCGATGATCTTCCTGTCCGGGGCGACTATACCGGTGCAGACAATGCCCGACACCCTCCTGAAAATTACCAATATCCTGCCCCTCACACACATCGTTAAGCTCATGCAGGGGCTCTGGTTTGGAGACCGCTGGCAAAATTACATAATCAACATCGGTGTAATCGTCGGCCTTGCCATTGTGGGGATCTTTGTCTCAGCGATCACATTCAGGTGGGAGTGAACGACCACCTGCATGGCTCTCTGAGTTGGTAAACTCATATCACTTTGACATTATATTTTTTTATCTGTTCATCGACTGATAATAGCACTAATTTCTCAATTTGAGCTTGAGCGATCAACATTCTATCAAAAGGATCCCGGTGATGCATTGGAAGGTCGGTCACACGTTTACTGTGTTCCCAGGTAACTGATAATTCTGAGAATCCTTGTGTTTTCAGGACATCGAGAAAATTGGATGGAATTTTCAGTTTTCCTAATCCCTGTTTAATGCTGATCTCCCATATTGAAGCAGAGCTTATAAGACACAGGTTACCGGTATCAGATAACAAGTCACGATGATCAGCACTAAGCTGGGCATCATCGGAAAGCCACCATAGAATAATATGTGTGTCAAGTAACAAGTTCATTGCTATTCCATTCCAAATGCAGAGGCGATATCGGATGGAAGTTCATCAAAATCATTAGCGATTATAATTTGATCCTTTAGGACACCCGAAATCCGTTTAATTGGCCTAGGGGTATATTTATTAAGAACCGCTACAGGTTTTCCGGCTTTTTTAATAATAACCTCTTCACCTTCAAGCACTTTTGCAATCAATGCAGAAAAATGGGCCTTTGCTTCAGTGATGGTATTTACTATCATACTCCCCCCTTTACCGGAAACCAGACCAGACCTGGTCATATTTAATATATCCTTTTATTTTTCATTTATCAACCCTCAAAAATCCACAACCTTCTTCAGTTCCACTTCAGGGAATATCTGCCCCGTGTTCGGCGGCATCGAATTGTAAACCCAATCGATATCGACGGTTCCCAGCCTGGTCCCCCGGTATCCCTTAATCCCATTGAAGGCACCCTTCATCAAAACACTCTCAAAGGACATATTGGCAGCATAGGAGGATGCACCTTAAACTTTTTTAAAATATGTCTTGACAAAGAGGCTCAGCATCTGGTGGAATCGGTAATCAAGATTCACCAGCTCATTTATCCTGTCAGGATTGATATTCTGATTCAACGGGATATTTCGCAAAAGCGGTTCTATGCGGTTTTAATCCATCATTTGATTTATTCCAAAACACTTGTGAATCAACAGCACACTTGCTATATTCTAAAAATCGATGGGGGTAAAAGATGGAAATTCGCATCAAACATGAAAGATTTGAAGGACAAAGGTTAGTGGTAAAAACCGCTAATTTCATTCATGGTCCACGACTATTGTTAAATGATCAAATTCTTAAAGCAAAAAGAGGGAAATATATAGTCAGGGACAATATAGGTAATAAATTATTGTTGCGCTTAAAATATAATCTTGTCGATCCTATTCCGAAGCTTGAAATTGAAGGTGAGGATATTGAATTAGCACCACCCTTGAAATGGTATCAATATGTTTTAATTGGTCTTCCTCTGGTTTTAGTAGCCATAGGAGGCGCTGTAGGATTTTTTATCGGAGTTATCACCGCTTATGCTAACGTGTTCATTTCTAGAAGCAGTAAGAACACTCTGATGAAATCTCTGCTAACTCTCGGTACTTCAATTGCTGCAATAATTGGTTTCTTTATACTTGCAACAATAATAGCACCTCTTATGAATTAAACGGGTAAATTAAACTAATAAAACCCATCGAAGCATAGCCGC
>JAGLYY010000013.1 GCA_023131935.1 Spirochaetales bacterium
CAGCGGACAAAGCAAGCTTCTTAGCTGACGCTGCTGAGTAATTATTAGAGAAGATAGACGAACTAATTGAAGATATAGAGACCGGGCATAAGTGTTGAAAAACGCTAAAAAGTTAGGAGTAGGAGTTCTCGCCCCTACTTTATTTTTTATTTTAATTATTTTGAAAAAAAGGGGAGGTGGAAGGTGTGAAAACTGTCCCTTGCATGGTTTGAATCCACGAGGGGGCTGAAAAGGGAAAAGGTTTAGTGTCGAGGAAAAGATGAACGATAATCATATTCCAGACAAAAAGGAAATCAAATCAGAAGTTGAGAACACCTTGACTTTGGATTGTTTTTTGAACGCCTTTTCGTTAGACCAGACTGGAAAATCGAACCTCAACGCTAATGCGAAATATTCTACATCTTTTGGATGTGGAGCGAGTTTTAATCCTTCAGATAATTTTACAGTATATTCCGGGCGAGAGAATATCTTGAACTCGGGTTCAAGCAGTTTTATTGCTAATTCTATCTCTTCTAACTTCTTTCTTGCTTTCTCTGCGATTTCATCCTTATGCTTTTCAACCTCTTCCAACAGTTTTTCAGGACCCACGGGTTTGAATTTGCCAGAAAATAGTAAATCATTTTTCTTTTAGTTGCACAAGCATTTCCTCATTTGCTTTTCTGCCAAGCTCCAAGGCGTCTTTTTCAGTTAGCTTGCTTTCCGAGATGAGTGCTTTAAACAAAGCGTGTCGCAATTTGCGTGACCTTTCAAGTTTCAATTCAAATGCCCTTAACTCAATAGCTTTTAGAGCAACCTCAGACCAATCCACCTCCTGCAATTCTTCTATTTCCTTCTCCAATTCTTCCGGTATTTTAACAACTAACTCTGCCATTTCAATCACTCATAATAATATAATATTAATCATGCGTATATGAATAACCATGGCTTGATAGGAATCTCATGCAGCCAGCGCCCAGAAGGTGATTTATCCTTATTTGTAAGCTCGAACACGGATTACTACGGGTTAGAGGAGAGAGGCAGTTTAAAGAAGAGTTTAGCCCCCAATCAATCGCCATTAAAACGAATAGGAGGTGAAAAAGAAATACTTCTATGATGATGGCATCTGCCTGATTTATTCCAACAATAATACCTTAGTAAATAATAATGCATCTTACAATGAATGGAGTGGGATCTGGCTATGGCATTCTTTTAACAATAGTATAGCTAACAACATTGCTAACTCAAATAGTACACGATGGGGGATTGGAGTTGAACATTCCTTTAATAACAAAATTTACCTCAACAACTTCATAAACAACACCAATAATGTTTATTCTTACAGTTCAACCATCATATGGAACTCAACAGAAAAAATAATCTACATATACAACAGCTCACAATACACAAACTACTTAGGCAACTACTGGGGCGATTACACAGGAAGCGATGCTGATGGAGATGGAATTGGCGATGCTTCTTATGATTTACCTGGTACTGGTGACTACCACCCGCTGATGGAGCTGTTCGAGAATTATCCGGAGGCGGAAGCGCCACCATGCGAGCCAGCAATAGAAGTAAACAAGACCGTTTTTGACCCTGTAAATGGAACGTGGGTGGAAAAGATACACGATGCCGAGATTAGCCAAACATACAGGTTCAGGTGCGAGGTGCACAACAACGGCACTTGTTGCAACCTGACCAACATAGCAGTTATTGACACGCTGTCGGACAGCCTGGAATATGGGTTTTTGACGAGGACACCGTGTGGGTTAATTGTACACAGCATACGCTTTGGCAAGAGATCAACACCAAGCTTGATGCGCTGATAGTCAATGTAAGTGCTGCTGATATGC
>JAGLYY010000130.1 GCA_023131935.1 Spirochaetales bacterium
GCAACCAAAAAAGCAACCACGAATTAACACAAATAAACGCAAATGTTATGAAAGTGATCTTGGTTATAAAATTGCCGGCTATGAGAGAGAATCTACAATATTATAATGGAAAAAGTTTATCTCGGGTCACAATGAAAATTTGCGTTCATCTGCGTCCATTTGCGGTTTTATTTTCTTGATAAAAAACAAGATTATCAGGGTTAATAGTATATGAAGTTCGGTTACTATAAATCATTGCGTACCGCCGCCGGCAGCCCTTGAAAGACCAGATCAAAAGAGTGATCGATAAGCCATAGTACTTTTTCTTTCGGTATAGTTCCGTCGAGAATGAGGGTATTCCAATGCCGTTTATTCATATGATATCCCGGCAGAATCCCGGGAAACTGCTGCCGCAGATCCTCCGCAAGCCCCGGATCACATTTCAGGTTTACCCGTGGGGGATCTTCCCTGTTGATATTTGTCAGGGCAAACATCTTTCCACCGATTTTGAAAACGAGGGTCTCCTGGTCAAAAGGAAAATCCGCTACAGCCCCTGGTTTCCCTAAACAGTAGTCCCGGAGTTCAGTCAGCGTCATGTTAATCCTCCCTCTTAAGTAAGGGGATCAATCCCAATCTCTTTTTCAGCACCCAGAGGAGAAAAGAGGAATAAACCTCCCAGGAGAAGGCGCCATATCCTCCGGCGGTCACGTAGGCTACGGGCAGTTTCCGTTCTTCGAGAAACCGGTACACCAGCTGGTCCCGTTCTATCAGCTCTTCCAGGCTTAAATTCAGGAGGTCGGCAGATGCCAGCTCATCTTTCTCATAGGGGTCAACACCATCGACGACTAGAACAAGATCTGGCCGGAGATATGAATCTAGCTCCTCCAGACCACGGGAAAGCCGGGTGTTATACATTCGGGCTTCTTCGGCTCCCACCGGAATATCAATATCGCTGGGGATATATGAGGGGTCCCTGTTTTGCAGCTCCACTTCAAGGTCCCCATCCAAGGGCCACCCCTTTGCCATATGGATACTTAAAGTAATTACTGAAGGATCATCGACGGTGAGGGCTGCGGTACCATCCCCTTTATGTGCATCTACATCTATTACCCAGGCTCTTTGAATCTGCCCTTCGGCCTGAAGGGTCCGGATGCTGATGAGAATATCATGGACCAGGCAGAAACCGTTTCCCCTGTCCCTCTGAGCATGGTGCATACCACCGCCGAGATTGAAACAGAACCCTGTACCCAGGGCGGAGCGGCAGCATTGCAGGGTACCGGCGGCATCCTTGAGGACCCAATCCCGAACCTCCGAGAGGGGGCGCACTGCCTTCGAAGGATTGTACCGGTGATATTTTCCCTCCTCATCAATGAGCCCGAAGGTTTGAATTATCTCCCCTTCTACCCCGTTCCCGAAAAGCCTCTCGATATATTCTTTTGAGTGCACCCGGAGGAGATGCTGAGAACTGAGAATTTTATTCTCGCGCTCCTGGTACCATTTGTCCCTATGTCTGTATAGTTCGGGATCTTCAAGGAGAACTTGTAGGGTACGATCTGCTTTACTGTTACTTATTGGAATAAGGATACCAAAATCCTTGAAACTGATCGGCTGATCCGGGGAATAAATGACCATCCGCTTATCTCACAGAAATCATACTCAGCATCTTGTCGATTGCCATGGGTTCCCCGAAGAGATACCCTTGACAAAAATCACAGCCAAGGGTCTCCAGGTACCTTGCCTGAGCTTCCCTTTCAACTCCCTCAGCCAGCACTTCAAACCCGAGGTTTTTCGCCAGGGTGATGATCGAGGACACAAGGGCTTTATCAGTTTCATTCTCAGGTATTCCTGCTATAAAACTCTTATCAATTTTCACGATGTGTACGGGAAGAACCTTGAGGTAACTTAATGAGGAATAACCGGTACCAAAATCGTCAATTGAAAGTTCGAACCCCATTTCTGTCAGAGCTTCAAGGAGGGGAAGTGTTTCGTCAAAATCCTCCATCAGGGCGCTTTCGGTTATCTCAAAACCAATCTGAGCCGGATTTACCTCATACCGGTCCAGAAGGGAGGTGATCGCGGGGATAATTTCCTTGCGGTGAAACTGTTTTACCGACAGATTAATATTCATCTGAAATCCCGGGTATGATTCATCAAATAATTTCAGATCTTTGAAAGCCTTTTCAAGGACCCAATCTCCCAGTAGATGAATATAACCGGAGGCTTCCGCCTGAGGAATAAATTCCTCCGGAGATACCCGTCCAAGTTCAGGGTGATTCCAGCGGAGAAGAGCCTCCGCGCCAACAACAGAACCGTCTGAATTGATTATTGGCTGGTAATTGAGATAGAATTGCCCATCCGCGATCCCTGCCCGGATACCGTGCAGGATGGTCCTTTTCCGTTCAGCTGCCGCCTGCATTTCCTCAGTGAAATAACGAAAAGTATTCCGCGCCTTTTTCGCCTCCCGGAGGGCGGTTTCCGCGTTACTGACAAGTTCGGACACCCGCATCCCATCTTCAGTAAGAAAGGTAATCCCAATGCTACTGCTCATGTAGACCGGGACATCCTGAATCTGAAAAGGTTCTGAGAATACACCTGCAAGTTTCTTAACAAGGGGCGTAATGTCGCCACCAGAAGAAAGGGCTTCACTGATGATTCCATACTCATCACCGCTGACCCGGAACAGCAAATCTCCCTCTCCGAGACACTCCTTAAATCGTTCCCCCGTCTGTTTAAGTAACAGATCACCATTCACATGGCCGAATGAATTATTGAAGGCCTTGAAATGATCGAGATCTATCAGGATCAAAGCTACCGGAGTGCCGCTCCCCAGCCGGAGGCCTGTTACCAGATGTTCAAGATGAAGATAAAATGATTTCCTGTTGAGCCATCCTGTAAGAAAGTCTCGGTAGGCAAGGAAGGTCAGGTCCTTCTGCTTTTTTTCCAGATCTTTTTTTCGTTTCTCTGCCAGTGCAACATGCTCAAGAAACCACCTGGTAAGACTAAAAGTGGCCCCTATCTGGAAGATAGTTAACCCGATAATAAACCGTGAAAATTGAATGTCGGGAAAGGGATCAATATAGCTTCCACTGAGATTGAAGATTAAATCATCTACGCCGCAATAAATGGTAAATATTATCCCGAAAAAAAGCGGGAAAAGGTATCCCCGGCCACGAAGCTTAATTATTTCAAAGAGCAAAGTCACAGTCATATAGAGAGCATAAATAAAGAAAAGGTAATCAGGAAAAGGGAATAATGGTCCGGTTGCCCCCCTCCCGAGAAATCGGGCGTAGATTGCCGCGTTTGGATGCCGCTCCGTAACAGAAACAAAAAAATCGGGGAATCCGAAGGCAACAATTCCCCCAAGGACACAAAGTAGTATTCCTGCCCGGAAAAGTATCCTGTTCATCCGGAGCACCACTACAGAAGGAGAGGAGGATGCCATAAGATGATGACGGAGAAAATAGGGTATTGCTATCATATATCCAAGGAGAGAGTACTGCTCGATTCTATTGAGCTCCGCCGCGATCCTGAAACTACCCTTTATACTTCCAAGATAGAGGACAAGAACCTCCATTACAATAAACAGGAAGGAGATAAGTGATAATAAGAGAAAAGAGGAATAGCGATGGTTTCGATACTTGACAGCAGCAATTGCTGCAATGATAACCCCCCCAAGAACAACCCCGGAAGAGAAGAGAGGTATCAGTAATTCAAATAACGGCAGGTTACCCATCCCACTCATAACACTATACTATCACAAATCATATTGCCAGAGACATAATTCCGATATCCTGCCTGAGCTCCCACACGAGGGCTGCCCAGAATTTTTTCCCCAGTTCGTTATCATTGTAGATGAAAAGGTGAACTTTTCCGATCCCCATCCCCTTCAGGATGTCCAGAGAGATATTTACCAGCTTGGAGCCTATTCCCCGTTGTCTGAATTCGGGATCAACCGCCAAATGGTGAAGATATCCCCTCCTGCCATCATGACCGGCCAGCAGACAGGCAACAATTTTGCCGGTTTCTACTGTTATATAACTGCATCCCGGGTTCCTATCAAGAAAAAACTCAATTGCCGTTTTTCTATCCGCGGAACTTAGACCCATCCCCGGGGTCCTTTTCCAGAGATCCAGGAGACCATCGTAATCTTGAATATTCATTTCACGATATAAGGGAGCCAAGGATCCTCCATAAAAAAAGCCCCCAAAAACAGGGAGCTATGAGCACGGCGGGATTCGAACCCACGGCCTCTTCCTCCGGAGGGAAGCGCTCTATCCAGCTGAGCTACGCGCCCCGGATAGTTTATGTTGCTAAAGCTGATATGGTTGAAAATAGGGGATTATTGGAGTTTTGTCAACGTATCCAGGTAATAAGATTAAATAGGTTGTGAAAATTGCATACACCATAAGTTGCACCATGGAGTGAAGGAAATCTACTGGGAACACGAGGGTAATCCAAACATCTGCATACTTATAGATAACGAGATCGTCAAACGCCAAGCACTGGTGACACACAAAACCAGAGGTCTAATGAACGATCTACTAATAAGAAAACGATATTCATACTTCAAGGGGACGGCATTTCAGCCCTCTATCTCATTGAGACCTTATGGGATAAATCGCAAATAGGGAAAGTTGGGATTACTATGATTTGTCAGCAATATAGGAAGGAGTTGAACATTTTTACTTGCACAATTATAGATAACACGATAGATTTTTAGTAGTGTTTGGAGATAACTATGAATGATTCACAAATTCGAGAGAATTTCCATAGAAAGAAAATAATAAAATACCACAATGACCCAAACGCACTCGTTATAGATGAGCTAGGTATTAAGCATGGCATATGCCGTGCTGATATCGCTATTGTAAATGGTCGTTTCATTGGTTTCGAAATAAAAAGCGATGCAGACAGCTTATATAGACTGAACAACCAAATTAAATACTATAACGCCATATTTGATCATGCTTCATTAGTCTTTAGCGACTGTCACCTTAAGAATGCACTAAAGATAATTCCTGATTGGTGGGGAGCCATTTCTGCTACAAGAGGCCGAAGAGGAGCAATTCATTTTAGAACATTACGAAGACCAAAACAGAATCCAGTAATTGATGTATTCTCAGTTGCACAACTCCTATGGCGAACTGAAGCTTATGATCTGCTATCAAAATTAGGCATTAGTGGAAAACTTCTAAGACAAAAACGAGAGATACTCTATAAAGAAATTGCAAGTGTTATAGATTTGAATGATCTTCGGAACATCGTTAGAGACTACATGAAGAACCGTGCAAATTGGAGAGATCAAAAATCACTTTCGTCAAATGATGGTTCGTCCCAACCTTTCGCCAAGTAGATAAATTACCCGTCTTTGCGCTCCCTATGGCGCAATTCGCGATATATTCGTCACCATATGAAAAATCAACTCCAAGAAATTGCGAAGATGCTACTAGTGTCTTGCAATGTTCACGATATTGCCCATACCCATGATCTCGAACATTGGGTCCTTTAATAATTATCCAAGCATCGTCAATCGTATATCTTATTGTTGCGGCTGGTTTCACTAATCTCATATCAACGTTTAACACATTAGGGTGATTAATGACGTAGTCACCGAACGTTGGTAACCTAATTCTTTTGTCGGTAAAATTGTTACATAACATTTCATATATCTGCCATTCATATCGCTGGATAACTGCAAATCCTCGTTTTACTTCCGCCATCGATGCATGGAATGAAGTTCCAATGATAGTGAAAGTTCTCCATTGATCTAAATATGGGAGTTTTACTATCATCTTATCCAGTAATTTCAGAAATCCTTCTAACGGAAGGAAATTTGGTGCGTGTAAATCAATGATCAAATCACACTCTTCTGTATTACTCCCAATGTATAGCAATAGAGTATCAATCGTACTATTGAAAGAAGCCTTCGCCACATCTTCTAGACTAATGCGTATACATAAACCGCGATCGCTTTGTGATACAATATCTTTTATTGCATTCTCGCTTTGAGGATCAATTTTGGGTTTTATTACTGGCACTGCCATACATCCGTACGATTCTAAATCATTGAAAATATAAGTTATCGGATGCATTCCATCCGTCATCCTCTCAGACGGCTCAATTAGTTTCATATCTACAAAACAGAAGCGGTCTCCCCATTTGTCCTTCACTCGTTTCGCAAAAGATGGAAGATGCTCATCAATTGTTTTCTTTGGAGACCTAGTTTCAAAATCGAATCCGATTTCCGGAACTTCGATTAATGGGGTCATGAAATCTTTTAAATGCTCAGGAAGGTTTAGTACCGCCTGATATTCACCTTGTTTCCAACGGAGACATGGCACATAATGATAATGATTGAAACTCATTCTTTCACCTCCCTAAACCCCAAAATCTACAGTATGGAATTGTTTTCTAACGTCTCCTTGTCCAATTATATTATTCAAGATGAAATAATTATCTGATTCATTTCGTATGCGACCTGCGATAATGGCTGGTGATATGTTTAATTCCTCTGAAAGCGACATTACCGATTCTTCATTTCTCACATATCGAGCTAAAGCAGTTTCCCAAACGTCATAAGGAATTAATGCTCGTGACGCCAATTCATCTGCTTCAGTCTCTATCATATCAGGTTCAGAATCCATGTCATCGAAAATATTCTCTGTCTCTCCTTTCCTTAGATGTTTGGATATGTGAAATAATTCATGAAGAAGCACAAACCAGAAATTATCAAGACGATCATACCTGAGAGTCAATCCTATCACAGGCTTACCATCGTTATAGAACGCAGCACCATCTATGTGAGTTCCAGAAAGGAGAGGTTCGATAATTAATGATATTCCAACACTTTTGAGAAAATCTTTCGCACGAATTGGGCCATCCGGATATTGGCTTTTCTTAACAAGTTCATTGATCCACTCATCAGTAATAGATTTACGATTGAAGGTAGATGTATCTACGTCTCTGCTTGCAATACTTAAAACACGACATTCCCAAGCTAATAGTGAATAATTGTCTATTATTGAACCTGAACGGACTTTCTTCCGATAGAGAGTCATTGACGGTTTACGAATAAAATTAGTAACGAATGCTTCGACTATCACTTCCTTTTCGGCTATTGCAGCTTTCAAGGAACCAGTAAATCCTTCAAACCATCCACGTCGGTACATCTCTTTAATAGGAAATCTACTCCAATCAATCTCGGTTGGCTGGATGGATTCTTTAACCTTTTTCTTTTTCCTAAGTTGCGCGACTTCGCTAATCTCCAGTTCTAGGATTTTAGATATCTCCATTATTCTTCTTAGACTTGCAGAGGCATATTCTTCTGATTCATACCTTTGAATTTGCTGTTCTTTTGTATTTAGCTTTTCGGCAAGTTCTCGTTGCGTTAATCCTTGACTTATCCTAGCCTGAATAAGAAGTCTTGGCAATTCATCGAGGCTTTGCGCCCTTATTATTGTTACTGCTCCTGATTTCAATGATTCGTATTCAAGGAGTTGCGCAGATAAAACTGATACTTCGCTTTGTAAAGCTTCGAATTCTGCTTTGGCGAGTACTTTGGAACCCGTCAATTTTGTTGCTTCATGGATATCGAATGAAAGAATTGCTATTTTTAATTTCTGCAATTGTGTTTTCGTTATCTTGTATTGTCGTTCGTTAGTTATCATCCTTCTTTACTCCTCTTTTTCTTCCTATAGCCGAATACAGATTATTCCTTTCCGCTTCCCTGTATACTTGTCATTTTGGAAATACTCTAGAAATGTCCGTGAACTATCCGCTTTCACACTTGATGGAAAAAACTCACCTCCATACTTCATTTTCTGCGTATTCCGCATGTCGCTGAAATCCAGTAAAACCGGATCTATTTTATTAACATCTACTCCAACAGGATCCCAACACGCATCAAAATCGCCTGGAATTACTTTATCTGTGGTGAAGCTACCATCTAAGTAAATAGTTTTACATCCGGCATTCTTTAGGTTTTCTAATCCACGCTTAAAACCATCAAACAATATTGCTCGTTGACTATTTGTTATGTAGCGATCTTCAACTTCTTTCAGCGTTACTTCGTGGATTCCAGGCGGAAGCACATTCCAAACACCACCCACATCAATATAGCCAGGTATCATAACACAATTATATTGTTGTGTTATTGAAATGTCAATCCCCTTATTATAGAAATGTTTTTCCTATTTAGTTTTTCCTCACTTATTCCGTTTTTCCGCTACCTCCTCAGCTCCCTCTGTGATGATACTACCTATACATCCCTTACTTCGGAACCTGCTTAAAGATCGCCTTCACTACTACAATGACAATAGTGATTATCCGCACAGTCCTCCACGCCCGGAGTTCCTTATCAACCACCCTCATCCTCGCTTCCATCTGACGCAGGATACGCATTAAAGAAGACAGAGTATATTTCGGATGATTTCCCGGAAGAAAGATAAACAATCCACTTTAAATCAGTCTGACTTGCCTTGCGGCAGCAACAGCGCGAGTCCGGTTTTCGGTATTCAATTTTGCATTTATATTTTTAAGATGGGTTTTGGTGGTATTCAGAGAAATAAACAGCTCCTTCGAGATTCCAGGATTGATTAATTCTATCAGCCTTGACATCCATGAGTCCACAGAATATGGTT
>JAGLYY010000131.1 GCA_023131935.1 Spirochaetales bacterium
ATGGGTGTCAGGCCTACACAGTTCACACTTCAGCCCTTTAAAATAATTTCCAACCACGCCTTTCACCAGATGAACTGGTGAAGGTGAATGTTATACGTGTTTAATTTTGCTTTAAAAGGAGGTTAAAATGACCGTCGGCAATCTATTAAATAATGTGCTTATAAAAAAGAGACGAGAAGATAAACTAATAGAGATAGATCCTTTCGATGAGAAATCATTACAACTTGCCCAGTACGCTTTATCTCCAAGAGAAATAATTTATTGGAAAAAGGAAGGTGGGGAGTCTCAAAGACATCATCTTATTGATTTGGGTAAACCGTATGAATTCCAGCCTCATGAATATGCTTTGGTAGTCGTCCGGGAAAGGGTAGTCCTTTCAGAGGGAATCGTCGGGAGATTCATTCCAATGTCTGGTCTTATTGAGAAGGGCTTTGGATTGACCGCAGGTAAGCTTGATCCTAATTATGGCCGTGAAGGAGAGGAAATTCGCTTTGGGTTATACAATTTGAAAAATATTCCGAATTCTTATGATCATAAATCACCTCTGGCATATATAGAGTTTTTCGATTTACGAGAGCTTAGTTCAACAATGATAGAAAAAACAGAAAGAGAGAAATTAATTTGGTTAAAGAGAAGGTTGGCGCAGGTGGAATAATAGTTAAATAGCATGATGAGCAATATGCTTATTACTTTTTTTTGTTCGCCTCTTTGGGGAAAAGTATGGTAAAACGACTTGAAGGTAATTGTGACAATTGTGACTGGCGTAGTAGAGATGCCAGTGCGTCTTCAAAAGGAAACATCATTTACTGTGAGCATTTTAGATGTAATAAGGCCATCGAAGAAATCACTGATTGTCCAGGTTGGTCAGAGAACTTACGGATAGGAAATGAAGGGCTTGCAGAGTTCATGGCTCGTCAAGAGGCGAATCGTCTTGATTCAAATCGGCACATTTTGGCACACAAAGCCCATCGGCGCGCTAATATAGCATTATTTTTATCTGGTATATCTTTACTTATTGTTTTGATAAAATTTTTTTTGGATTTAATCAGAGCTGGTATTCTATCTGGCACCCCTTGATCAGTAACATGCTCGCATAACATCAGCTTTGAGAAGGATGCTCATTCCGCTACGCTTCATTCGCACCACTCAAGCTGGGTTATGTCGTTTAAAATAGTGAGGCATTCAACTAATGACGGACAAGAAGCCACGAATTTCAGTTATTTCTCCCCATTTTGATGGGCATGTCGAGATTGGGCGCCTCGATTGCCGTGATGGTGTCTTTTCGTTCTTTGGTTCTTCCGGCGACCGAGTAGTGCCGACACATGTTGAAGTCGGTCACGGCTACACCCGCGCCAGCGGAAAGCTCAAGGCCATCAATCAAGTCGAGGCGGATGGAGATCGAATCGAACTCAACCCTAACGCCGCGCTCAACCGTTTCGATTGGCTCTTCGCGATCGATACGAACGTGAAAAAACAAGAAGGTTCTGTACTCGGGGTCTCAGTCTCGATACTCGCCTACGTGCAGATCAGTGGCCCCAGAACCGACGAATCGGGTGTGCATCAGGATTGGTCTGTACGGGTAGTACCACAAGCAGCGTTTGTGTTTCGCAACCCGCGAATAAATCCAGAACTGATTGGATGGCGTGAACTGTTCAATAGGATACAGGATTCAGGGGCGATCCATAAAAGCGATCGGATTGGCGTAATCGTTGATAGCGAGTTAAAGAAGATTAGTGCCTATAATCAGCGTGCGGAACCAATTCTCGGTGAACACTACTTACCGGAGGGATTTGAACTCCTATACGCCAGCGCAGACGTAGGCATGGAGTACCCTCACAACAAGCTTCTCCGTTTTTGTGATCGTACCAGTACACGCATCTTCGACCATATTGTAAAACACAAGGAAGTCATTGGGGAGATGCAAGTTGTTGAGACTCCATATATTGATGGATTCACAACAGTACCATCGCAGCTCGTGTTTCAGTTAAGCGGCTATGCGACATAACCATGCGTTTCCACACGGAGCGGCTGTATCGTGCGGCTAATAAAATTCAGTTTTTTGCATTATTGAGGAAATAAAATAATATCATCAAGGTTTCTCGCCGCCCGGTGAAACGCCGCGTTGGGCAGCCTCAGACATTCTCCAACTCGCCACATTTTTTATCTTGACTTTATCTCATAATGCGATACACTTCATAAAAATAAATGGTTATTGAGTTAGCTCCGCATAGGTTGTATTTTCACAATTTGTGCATGCTGCCAGCAAACGGTCAAAAAGTTGATTTTACCAAAAGCGTCTGTTGAATCGATAACAAAATTTATCTAAATATGCCTGTAGATGCTTTCGACCGAAGGGGCATTCTTTCCCTTTGAACCATATATAGGACCTCTTGAATACAAAATCTTATTGTTGTTACCATGATATATTATAATTGCGGAGCTAACTCAATAACCATTTAAAAATATGCATGTTATTACCAAAAAACGA
>JAGLYY010000132.1 GCA_023131935.1 Spirochaetales bacterium
AAACGGGAGGCTTTTTCATATCAGGCCGGGAGAAAAGTACAGGTTTCTGATTGAAAGATTGGGGTTCAGTCTGATAGAGAGTTTTAAACAGGATGATTCTCTGGGGAGAGAGAGGGTTGAGTGGGGGATCCAGGTTTGGCGGAATTCTCAACGAGGACAACATGCGAAATAACATGGGATATCTACCGGAATCCAATGATCTGCCAATAGCAAAACTGGCAGCCATTTTTGAGAACACTACGAACTCGTATAAGTACAATATAATGAAGAGGTATTTTCTATGAATGCGATAAATTATAGCGACTTAAGGCAAAATCTGAAATCAGTTATGGATAATGTTATTTCTTCTCATGAACCTGTAATTGTTACTCGTAGAAACAGCGACAATGTTGTCCTGATGTCATATGAAGATTTTGCAAGTATTGAAGAAACAGCATATTTATTAAAAAGTCCTAAAAATGCAGAACGATTAAGAGAAAGTATTAAAAGTTTTAAAGCAGGAAGAGGAAAAGAAAAAAGGTTAAGTGAGGATGAAATGTGGAAGAGTTACTGTCTTTTGCGTCCTTGAACGACCGAAGGGAGTCTATAGAGAATTGGCGGCTAATTCCATTTGAAGCGGTATTGAGTTTCTAAGCGTCAAGCAATGTCATTATGGCTTTGAGTAATTCGTTTGCTTCAAATGGTTTTGCAAGAGCTATACTGAAACCATATTTGGTGTAGTCAGCCATTATCGGATCTGTAGAGTAACCGCTGCAGACAATGGCCTTAATCTGGGGATCTATTTTTATTAAATTTTCTATAGTTTCTTTTCCTCCCATACCTCCGGGTATTGTCAGATCTAAAATAACCACATTGTATTCATCACCGGCAGCTTTATTTCGCTTGTACCGTTCGATTGCTTCAGTTCCATTTCTTGTGCAATCCACAGTAAAACCGAGTTTATCAAGAATTTTACCGGTCAAATTTAAAATGAAATTTTCATCATCCATGACCAGAACTCTGCCCTTTTTGAATAATTTATGTTCATTATCTTTTTTCAGGATATCCGGTTTGGTCCCTTTTTCAACCGGCTGTTGCGTCGTGCAAGCCGGCAGATATATACTGAATATCGTACCTTCTCCAACCTCCGATCCAACCTTAATATACCCGCCATGTTTTCTAATTATAGAATGAGCGGCCGCTAATCCAAGACCACTACCAACCGTTTCTTTAGTAGTGAAATAGGGATCGAATACTTTTTGAAGATGCTCCGGTGAAATGCCAATTCCATGATCTTTGATGTCTATTTTTACATACTGTTCGCTGAAGAGTGATGGGAACTCCTCTTGCTGAATAGTTACGTTCTTGGCAAATATCTGAATCTTGCCGCCCTCAGGCATTGCCTGTTTGGCATTAATTACAAGATTGTGGATAACCTGGCTAATCTGCCCTGTATCGATTTTCACCGGATAAAGATTATCAGCTAGCGAGAATTCTACTACAACATTTGACCCTCTAAGTGCAAATAAGGCTGACTCTTTTACTACATCGTAGATAGTCGTAACTTTCTTTATTGGCGCGCCGCCTTTGGAAAACGTGAGCAATTGCTGAGTTAGGTTCGTTGCCCGCTGAGCGGCCTTTTCAGCTTCATCTAAACACATAGCTATTTCTTCCGGATTGGATTCAAGTTTTGCAAAGGAGATATTTCCAAGGATACCTGTCAGCAAGTTGTTAAAGTCGTGCGCAATTCCGCCGGCAAGAACACCTACCGATTCAAGCTTTTGTGCTTTTATTATTTCCTGCTCGGCCCGTTTACGGTCGGTGATATCCCTTACAATCGCTTGAAGGAGCTGTTTCCCGGACAGTTCGATTTTATTAAGGCTTACTTCAGCATCGAATGGCGTGCCGTCATAGCGGCAATGCTGCCACTCAAAGAATTGTGGTTTTCCACTTAATGCCAGGCTTATATTTTCCAAGGCTTTTTCTTTGGAGTCACTTCCGTCCGGTTGCAGTTCGGGGGAATATCGATATGGCGAGGCGCCAATAATTTGATTTCTGGTACATCCAAACATCTCCAAAGTTTTCGGATTACAATCAATAAATTGCTCTCCATCTAACAAAAAGATGGCGTCGCTGGCGGAGTCGAAGAGCATGCGGTAGCGTTTTTCGTTTTCCCTGAGCGCCTCTTCCGCTTGCTTACGTTCGGTTATCTCATGCTGAAGATCCTCATTAGCCTTTTTAAGTTCAGCCGTTCGCTCCTCTACCAGTTTTTGGCTGGTGATCGCAAATGCCAGCTGGTTGCTATAGGTAATCAAATTGTCGAGATCGTCTTGTGAAAAGGATTCCGGAAAATCGGGTCGGCAGGCGGTGATTACCCCGATGACCTGAAAGTTGAAAATTAAGGGCGTAGCTATCATGGATCCCTTATAGTATGGTTCGCTGTTTACCGGCAGGCCATCGAGATAAGCAGATACGTTGGGGAAAAGGCTTGGTTCACCACGTTTAGCCATTCGCCCCGAAAAACTTTCTCCCATGGGAATCTGTGTAATGCCGACAATTCCGGGATCAAGTCCCGTTGCCGCCCTGACCACAAGGGAATCATCTTTCACGAGCATCAATACGCAAATAGGACATTTGAAGAATACAGATCCATTTGCAGCAGCTTGGTTCAGCATATCGTCAAGCGTGGCCGCCTGTGAAACATCGCTGGCCAACTGAAGAGTCCTACCACGGTCTATAGTCCGTTTGATTAAACTGCGTATATAGCTCGACATAAGTTCTCTTTTCGCAAACTTTAAGTAAGATCCACCACAATTTTCATATGATTATCTTTGTTATAACTTAGGACTATTATACCATCCTCGACCGCTTTTTCGATACGCACCTTATTTGAAATAAGAGGTAATACATGAATTGTCCCTTCCACAATCTTCTGCAATGCAGCGGCATACTCCTCATACGAGTGCCAAACCCATGACCCGACCACCACCCGTTCCATAAACACAATATTGTTAAAATGGAAATTGGCTGCTTCGCTAAAAGTCCCTACAATGACAGCAGTTCCCTCCGCTCGAGTTAGTTCTACTGCCTGGGCCGCAGTATTCTCCAACTTACCCTTTTTAATTCCCCCACAGCACTCGAACGCATAGTCAACCCCCTGTCCGCCGGTTAAAGACAATATCTCTTCGGTAACATCCGTTTCAACAGGGTTAAAAATTTTATCGACGGCACCGATCTTTTGAGCCAGATCGATTCGG
Source organism: Spirochaetales bacterium (assembly GCA_023131935.1). Lineage (GTDB taxonomy): Bacteria > Spirochaetota > Spirochaetia > JAGLYY01 > JAGLYY01 > JAGLYY01. Next base: position 3,237 of record JAGLYY010000132.1, read on the forward strand.
AATGGAGCGATCTCCGTTAAGTAAATCTTCTCTGCTCCTGCGGCTCGGGCATACTGCACTACTATCTGTCCAATGGGACCTCCCCCGATCACTGCCACAGTAGATCCCGGCTTAAGGCGTGCCTGATTGACAGCATGAGCTGCGATGCCGGCCGGCTCGCCAAAGGCGACATATTCACCCGGTACTCCCTCTACAAGCGGAACACAGCTTGCCGCTTTTACTACCGCATACTCAGCATGCCCACCATCGCCGATCAATCCATAATAGGCCAGCTTCTCACAAAGGTTCGGACGGTTCCGGCGACAATTGACGCACTGGCCGCAAGCCAGAATTGGATTGACTGTAACGCATTGCCCAACATCGGGCGATGTAACGTTAGAACCCTTCTCAACTATATGTCCTCCGAATTCATGTCCCATCGTCTGGGGTGCCTGCGAGCCGGTGAGGGGGTGGGGTTCCAACGGGATCATGATGGGGCCGGCTAAGTATTCATGAACTTCCGATCCACATATCCCCGAATATGTTACCTTAATTAAGACTTCATCCGGCCCGGGGGTCGGTGTGGGAATCTCATCTATTCGAATATCGCCTTTACCATGCCAACGTAAAGCTTTCATTCTCACTCCTCGCCAAATAATGATAGTCGCAGTAAAAATGGGTGTCAAGCCAAAGATCGGTATAAACTCAAAAGTCCTGTGCAACTTTTGAAAAAAACCTTGACTTTTGCACATAAGTGCATTATATTAGCAACAAGATTAAGGATAGGTTATGTCACGACCAAAAAAAGAGCGGTTTGTTTTCCGGCCGCCGCTGTATGCGGATTTCAAACCTGCAGGGATTCAAAGGCATGGATCAGTGCCTCTTTCCCTGGAACTGGATGAGTTTGAAGCCATTAGATTAGCTGATTATATGGGTATGGAGCATTCAGAGGCAGCAGAGGAGATGGAGATATCCCGTTCGACTTTTACCAGACTGGTTGAAAAAGCCAGAGGCAAGATTGCCCGGTTCCTTGTTGAAGGAAAACACCTTCAGATAGGAGGTGGAAATATTCACTTCAGAGGGAACCTGATCCGATGTCACGATTGTGGCCATATGTTCAATATTGGGTTTGAATCTGATATCGATATATGTCCGGCCTGCGGGTCAGGAAATCTTATTGATCTTGCCGGCGGATTCGGCCACGGGAATTGCTGTCGCGGACATGGCCGTCATGGCAGGAGGTAACATTATGCCAAGAGGTGACAGAACAGGACCTGGTGGAATGGGTTCCAGGACTGGACGAGGAATGGGGTTCTGCAGTGGTTATGACCGGCCAGGATATATGAATTCTGGAGCAGGATTCGGCTACGGCCAGGGTGCAGGAAGAGGGTTTGGGGGCAGACACTACGGTGCAGGATACGGCGCATTCTCTGGTCGTGGTTACGGCCGGAATTTTGGTCCGGCTTATGGACCATATTATGCAGCCCCCCCCGCGGGCTATCCAAAAGAGGCTGAGAAAGGATATATTGAGGACGAGATATCTTTTCTGAAGGACCAGCTCAAGACCCTTGAAGGCCGGCTTGCAGAGAAGCAGGACGACGAGTAACAGCAGCAGTAGGATTGACCGGCCGGTCGATCCTACTGCCTAATTTTCTTTAAGGAGTAATGATATGCCACAAGGTAAGGGATTGGGCAACGGTGGAGGTCAGGGGGGTGGAAGAAACTCCCTCGGAGGAGGCCGGGGAAGAAACAGCGGCGGTGGATTTGGTTCCGGCGGCTACTGTGTTTGCGCCGGCTGCGGTAACAAGACCCCGCATACAAGGGGAATCAAGTGCACCGATTTAAGGTGCCCTGCGTGTGGTAAGGCCATGATCAGGGAAGAGCTCCTTGAACGCAGATCAAAATAAAAGCCAAGGGGAAATTATGAAAAGGATTTTTGCTGTACCAACAGAAAACAGAAAACTGTGTGCTCACTTCGGCCACTGTGAAAGCTTTGCTATCCTTGAGGTTGAGGACGATAAAATTGTGAAAGAAAGCTATCTGGACCCTCCGGTTCATCAGCCGGGTACATATCCGGCATTTCTGGCGGAGAAGGGGGTTAATACCATAATTGCGGGCGGTATGGGCGTAATGGCTCAGAATCTTTTCATAGAAAACAATATCGAAGTATTTATGGGAATTGATGCTGAGAATCCCGCAAAGCTGGTAGAAAAGTATCTTCAGAGTGAGCTCGAAAACGGTGATAATCTCTGTGACAGCGGCCATGGACACGGACATCATAATAATTAGGAATCTTTAGTGAAAATAGCAATTGCCAGCGGAAAGGGAGGGACAGGAAAGACAACCCTTTCTACAAATCTTGCATCTTATATTGCGGAAAGCAGGGACTGTGTGTTAGCCGACCTGGATGTGGAAGAACCGAACTCCGGTCTATTTATAAAAGGTGAGCTTATCCATGTGGAGGATAAGTTCAAGATGATTCCTGAATGGAACAGGGAGACCTGCGAACTGTGCGGAAACTGTCAGAAAGTGTGCAATTTTAACGCTGTGCTTAAGATGGGGAAGATGATTATGGTTTTCCCTGAATTGTGTCACGGTTGCTATGCATGTTCCGAACTTTGTCCAACCGGTTCTCTGCCGATGAAATTCAAAAAAATGGGTGAGCTTAAATCGTATCGTACGGGGAATCTACACTTTATTGAAAGCAGGCTTATTATCGGTGAAGAGCAGGCTGTACCTCTGATTAAACAGACAATTGATTATGTCAATGAAAATTTTGATATGGAGATGATAAAAATATATGACTCTCCACCGGGAACATCCTGTCCTGTTATAGAAGCCACCAAGGATGCGGACCTGGTTATCCTTGTAACTGAGCCGACACCCTTTGGTCTGCATGACCTGAAACTGGCAGTTGAGACAGTGAAGCAACTGGGGAAACCCTTTGTTGTGGTTATAAACAGGCATGGAATAGGAAACGATGGTGTGGAAAGGTACTGCAAAGAAGATGATATAGAAATAATCGCCCGCGTACCGAATGACAGGCTGATTGCTGAAACATACGCCAGGGGAGATCTCCTGTACCCCGTAATCCCCTCGGTAAAAGAAGCAGTTAAGGTAATCAGCGGCTACATTGAAAGTTTCAAGCGGGGTGAGAAGTGAAGGAGATAGTAGTAATATCAGGAAAAGGCGGAACAGGGAAAACATCCATAACCGCATCTTTTGCTCATATCGCTGGAGAGGAAATTATCGTTGCCGACTGTGATGTCGATGCAGCTGATATGCATCTGCTGATGGGTCCTGATTTTGGGCAGTCTGAGGATTTCTACAGCGGCGAACTTGCATATATTGATCAGGATGCCTGTATTAAATGTGGAAAGTGTCAGGAAGTCTGCAGATTCGATGCCATTCCAATTATTGATGGACAGTACATTGTCGATCCCCTGGAATGTGAGGGCTGCGGATACTGCGCCCGAATCTGTCCGACGGAAGCAATTACAAACTCGGAGCAGAATGTCGGTAAATGGCTTCTATCCGGCATCAGAACAGGGGCCTCAATGGTACACGCCCGTTTGAATATCGGCGCCGAAAACTCCGGGAAACTCGTAGCTAAAGTTAAAAACGAGGCTAAAGCAATTGCAGAGGAGAAGAATAAGAGGGCTGTACTGGTGGACGGTTCTCCAGGTATAGGATGTCCTGTAGTTTCTTCCCTTTCAGGAGCGGCATTTACTGTCCTTGTAACTGAACCTACGGTTTCGGGGCTTCATGATCTCAAAAGAGTATATACGCTTGTAAAAAAGTTCGGAATAAAAGCCGGCTGTATCATCAACAAGGCGGATCTGAATGAAACTGTATTGGGGGACACAAAAATCTTTCTCTCGGAAGAAGATATAGTCCTGCTGGCGGAAATTCCATATAACGACAAATTCACTGAGGCCATGACAAATGGAAAAACTGTTGTTGAGTGGGACACGGAATTGGGAAAGATTGTCAGCGGCAGCTGGGAAAAAATAAAGGAAATTGTCAAATTATAACAGGAGTAGCAATGAAGATAGTATTTACTGCCAAAGGCACTGGATTGGATTCAGCCATGGATCCGAGGTTCGGAAGAACAGAATTCTTTGTTATTTATGACGAGGAATCGGAGAGCATCGACTCATACGACAACCGCGCTATTGAGAACGAAGCCCATGGAGCAGGCCCTAAAACTGCTCAGAAGCTTGCAGAATATGGAGTACAGGTCCTGATAACCGGTAATGGCCCAGGGAATAATGCAGCAAGAGTTCTGCAGGCAGCAGGAACCAAGGTCTATGTGGGTGCCGGAGACATGACTGTACGGGAGGCTCTGGAAGCATATAAGAAAGGCGAACTCAAAGAGTTCTAAGCTGGGCGATAATGGAAAAACTAATAGCAGCATTTGCTACATCCAGCAACAGTTGTAAATGGGACTCGAAATGCTGCTACTGTCTACAGCGGCTGGAATCTCTTCTTCTTTCAGGAGAATAAACCTGTTCATCAAACTCGCTCCTGATCAAACATCCTGATTTGATGATAACTGCGCTGCCTCCCATCCCGCAAGGGCTTTTTTCCCTTCCGTACCCCATCTGTATTTATTGAAACAGCCTGATTTGGATATTACCCTGTGACAGGGAATCAGGAAGCCCACAGGATTGGATGCAACCGCATTCGCAACGGCTCTGGTTGCCCCGGGACTGCCTATAGCCTCAGCAACCTGGCTATAACTTACAAGATTCCCTTCGGGTATGGAGAGGAGCGCCTTCCAGACATTTATCTGGAAATTGGTCCCCCTTACATGGAGGTTGATGAAGGTTTCCGTTCGGGCTGCAGACTGCCGGGGGAATATCTTTTTAATTACAGGAAGGATCTTTTCAGCATCCTCCAGGAGCTCAGCATTAATCCATTCCTTTTTGAAGCTCTGAAGATATTCAGATTTACCGGCAGAATCCATAAACCCCAGATGACAAATACCACGGTCTGTTAAAGCGACGAGGCATTCTCCGAAGGGAGTTCCGGTAAATCCGTATGTAATCCTGAGTCCCCTGCCTTTGTTCTTAAACTCTCCAGGTGTCATTGCGGAAAGGTTTACGAACAGATCATGAAGACGTCCCGGACCGGAAAGCCCTGCTTCAAGGGATGTATCCAGGAGGCTTTTTGAGGCCGCAAGCTGCTTCCTTGTGTATTCCAGGGTAAGAAAGTGAAGAAACTGAACAGGGCTTATCCCAGCCCAGCGTTTGAACAGGCGGCTGAAATGAAACTTACTCAGGTTAACTGCTTCTGCTATTTCATCCAGCCCCGGCTGCCTTTTGAAGTTTTTCTCCAGGAATCTTATCGCCTCGGCAATTCTTCCGTAATCATTCGTAAACATGAGTATATATTACTATTGCGCAAGTATTTCCGCCACCCGGTTCTTGCTCATTTGTGCTGTGTCTGGATGAGCATATTTTCTACTTTATCTGAAAGTATTATTTATGGTAATATCCAGGGGAAATGAGACACGGTTTATAGTGGAGACAATTAGATATGCTTTATATCCTGAAAAAACAGTGGTTCACAATAGCACTTGTTACTTCACTTGTTTTAGGAGTGGTTTTATCAGATTTAGTATTACCCCTTAATCCTGGAGGAATTGTAACATCCATTGTTGTTGTAATAATGTTTTTTAATATGGGCTTAACCCTTCCAGCAGAAACCATTGTAGCAGGAGTAGGTAATATAAAAGTACACTTTTATATTCAATTTTTTATTTTTATATTTGTTCCACTTTACTTTACCCTTGCAATGTTTTTGTTAAAAAATTTAATCAATCCAGTTGTAGCGACCGGAATATTGGCATTATCCTGTTTACCGACAACTATTTCAACATGTTCTGTTTTCACTCAATTATCGGAGGGGAACAGTGTTGTAACCATGTTCAATGCTTCTCTGTCGAACATAGCGGGGATAATAATTTCACCTCTCCTGTTATCATTTATTTTAAAGGATTCGGGGCACTCTCTTCCCCGAGGAGAGATGCTGAGTATGTTTCAGGGATTGGCAATGAAAATGCTTCTCCCAATTGGAGTGGGACAGTTGTTAAGGCTGTTACTAAAAGATTTCGCAGTGAAACACAAAAAGAAAATTGGTCTGACTAACAATGTTTTAATACTGGTAATCGTCTTTTTCACTATTTCAATGACTGCAACAAATCCTGATTTTACAAAGAGCCTGACAGGGACGGTTGTTCCATTTCTTTTTCTTGCACTTTCCCACTACTTACTCGTTTTCTTTGCATACCAGGGGGGTAAAATTATTGGGATTAAAGGAAAGGAATTGATCAGTATAGTTTTTGCAGCACCGCAAAAAACTCTTGCTGTCGGTGTTCCTCTTCTATCCACATGGTTTGCGGGAACCCCTGAAATTCTGGGGATAGCTATTCTACCCCTTTTATTTTATCACTCATGGCAGCTTTTTACTGCCGGAATATTAAAAGGACTTCCTGCTATTGAAGCTCTCCGAGGAGAGAACCCATGATATTTAAATTCCCATGCTGGTTTTCTTCAGACATACCTCATCCAGGAATATAATAATAACTAAACCAATATTATTGCTACCCAAACACCTTCTTTAGTAAATCGGTAATTCTAGCTGCAGGATCTGTCCTAATTGCTTTTTCTTCCCTTTCAACGATAAGGAAAAGAGCATCTAATGCTTTATTTGTAATATATACATCAAGATCATATTCCCTTTTCTCGACCAGTGGAAGTGAATTATAAGTAGTCAAAATAGTTTTGTACATTTGAGTAAGTCCGACATTGTCCATTGTATTTTTTACCACAGGAAAAAACTCATCATACAGGTTCATTCGATAATGACTCTCAAGATAACGGGTGGCAGCGTCGTCAGGACCATTTAGAATATTCCATGCATCTGAAAAACTCATATGGTTTATTGCATCAATAAAAATATCAACAGCCAGAGCACATGCTTCTTCCGCAGCATGATTCATGGTTTCTTCAAACTCATCCATCTGCCTTGAAAATCCGATTTTTCGAAGTGTTGAATCGATTTTATCAAATTCTTCAGGCAATAATATTTTTAATTCGGGATTCCCGAAGAATCCATTATACACAGAAAGAAAATCAACAGCTTTTCTTGCTCCTACCTCAAGAGCTTCTTTTAATCCGGATATTATCGTACTCTCATCAAGTTCATTTGTAGTGCTGCCTAATGGCAATCCCGGAATATCCAATTTAGAAATTGTCTCACATGCTGAGAATCCAAATAGAATAGCTGTTAACATTAAGATCCGAATAACTAATTTCCAATTCATTCCGCGCTCCTTTTTTAACAGTTAAGAGATTTTACTTTTTTGTTTATATCGAGCACTTCCAGTTTTAAAGATTCAAGGGACAATATAAAACTGTCTTTTTTCTCTTCAAAAAATCTTTCAGTTAATTCCTGATAATATGAAATTCCATCAAGAAGATTAGATCCAAACTCAATAAGCTGCTTCTTACCTTCGTTCACAACAATTCCAAGAGAGATATCTTCAAATTTAGCTCTAAAATGCTCAATATATAATTCCAGCTCCCGAAGGAACATATGGACCCTCTTTTCAGAAGTGATTAAATTAATTCTTCCATAAATATGATCCACCATCTCTTTTAAACTACTGATCTTTGAAAAATTAATAATATTCGGTCCCGGAGTTAGTGCGATTTGCGCCTTCTTGTCAATTCCAAGAGTTTTAGTTGCAGCCCCTGCAAGATCATGACAGATACAGGATTTTGCCAGAATATTTTGCTTTAGTTTTTCAAAAACTTTTAAAGGTAATTTCTCTTTCATTAAAGCTGCCAGTTTCTTTTTTTGATAAGATTTACTTGCCAAACACTCAGGTGTTTCTGAGAACTCTGTATTAAGAGCAGCAAATTTATTAACACAAGGGGCACCGGGATTTCCCTTGGCAATCCTGCTCTTTCTCAGCAGCTCACTTGCAGAATTTTTTATATTCCAAAACAATACGCCCAATGGAGAGGCTTGACTTAAAAATACATCTGACTTTTGGGCTTCAACCAGTTTGTTAAGATGTTCTTCATTAATATTAATCACTTCCGGAACCAGCAAAAAAGGAGTTCCCCAACCGGTCCCGTCAAGATCATAGTATTCTCTTAAGAACTTATCCTCTTCAGCAGTACCTATTCCCCCCTGCGCGGTAACTTTAAATCCATTTTCTACAACTCGTGAATCTCCTCCGGATTTAAGAAAAGCTCCCCCAATTGTTTCGATCAGTTTTTGCTTTCCCTTCCGAAACTCTTCAAGTATTGGACCTAATAATATCCCTTTAGAGGCGAATGCATGCCCTCCACAATTTAATCCGGATTCAATTCTGTATTCCGAAACCCATAGCCCTTTCCGAGCGAGGGCCCGTCCCTGTATGATCGCGGAACGAAAGTCACTTACTTTAATTACAATTCGCTTCTTCAATTTTCCCAAAACATTGGGAAGGAAATCTTTATACTGACTGATTGCGTCAAAAAGTCTTGGATTTATTCCTGCAGAAAAAATCATTGCTGAATTTAGTTTACTCTTTGCATATCCCCTTAAGGCGGAAATAGCACTAGAGTATTTAGTGTCAAGTTCTTTACCCTTATATACCGGAACAGTATCAAGTTTTGTCATTATATTAACATCAATCGATCCGGTTACAACCTGCGACCGCAAATGTTTCTGGAGAAGGGACCTCTCCTCCCCCTCGGGAAGACCTTTCATTTTAAGATATTCCTGCTTCAAATGGTTCTCAGGCAGAAGCTCAAAATAGCTGGTAATCTCACTTCCTTCTTCAAATGGACTTTCCAGCAATTCCAGAACCTCCTTTTTTACCAAATCATCAAGAAGGTTCAAATATGATGTAATCCGTTTGGCTCTCCAATCTTCCGACCCCCTCCGGATGGGGGAATAGGGAAGATTGTTCTTTTCCGAATGGAATTGACGCATCTGCTCAATTAAATTATCGTCAACCAGGGAGATTACAGATGAAATCCCGTATTTTGCAACCTTAAGCGGAGCGTCGATAGAAAAACCGGTGCCCATCACGGGTATTTGGAATGAATGGGATTCAAAATGATAACTATTCATTGTTATCTCTCCTTCAAAAAAACACTGGGCTTTTGGGCGGTTCATTTGGGAACCGATTGTAATCTACCTCACAAGAAAAGAAAAAACAAGTGGTGTTTTCCACCATTCATTTCGCAATGATAAGCGTTTCTATCCCCGGGCGCAAGCGCGAAAGCGGCCGGAACATGGTGGCGCCGGCAATTGCGTGCATACACAATGGTTATTCACTTTCGGGGGTGCATCCCCTTTCTTTTACTGCTAAACTGTGCTGAAGGGGAAACAGGATGAGTAATGAAATCCCTCCAGGAATTGCTACCAAACAGGATAAACCCCTTATCCTGCGGATCTTCGGAGGGCTCGCCGTTTTCATTGCCCTTATCGAGCTCCTTCTGTGCTTCTCCGGTCCCATAGCCTTCAAGCAGAAACCCAGTCTGGTGTTCTTTCCTCTCCTTGCCGGTAAACTGAGCGAAGAAGAAGTGGATAGAATGGTTTCCTTTGTGGAACAGGAGATCGCCCTTACCGGCTCATATTCCATCGTCAGTCAGAGTTTCCTCAGGGAATATCACATACGTAATAATCCGGATTATGATCCATCTCTCCTGAGACCAGGTGATTTCAACGAGGCCGGGGAGTCAGCCCGGGAGCTGGGAATGGATCGGTTTGCCATGGCCTGGCTCTATGTTTACGGTGAAACCGCCGAAATCTCGGTATCCATACGGAATGCGGAGGATGGTGAACTGATTACTCACCACAGGTTTAAGTCAGACAGTCTGGAAAATCTCTACAGGGGAATTGGACTTGAAGGTGAGGACCTGAACATCCGGGATGAACTCAGATTCTCAACCAAAGGGATTACCCTCACCGACTTCCTGATCCTCGGGATTCTTGCCCTCCAACTGCTCCTGGGAATGCTGGCGATTTCCGGGCGTGAACCGGGCATCTTTCTGGAGATAACCTGGGCTCCCGCGTTGATCCTTTTTTTGTTCGCATACATCTACGCGAGAAACGCAAACATGGATTATGTTCAGCGGTTCATTGCAACCAAGGGGCATATACAGCTTGCCGGAAGTACGGCCCTCGAGCAGCTGTATGCCTTCCTGCGGTTTGGTCCGATTCTGTTGGCTAACGGTGGTTACTACATCTGGCGAAGAATCACCCTGCAGAAGAAGGAAAAACTGCCTTCGGAAAAAACCTGGATACAGAGATGGATCACCCCCTGGCCTCTTCCCTGGACAGCTGTTTCCGCCTTGCTTTTTGCCCTGGCCTTTCCTTCATTTCTCACCCTCAAGGGTATCGGCATTCTTGCGTGGTTTGCCCTTATTCCCCTGTTTATCATACTCCTGAACTCATCCCCCGGTAGGTCTGTCTTCTACGGGGTGTTCTTCGGAGTCCTGCAGGCCCTCATAGTAAACTACTGGCACGGGGTTTACAGTTACCTGACTCTCCATCTCCTTACAATCGCCATCACCCTGGAATACCTGATTTTCATGTCCATCCTGACGGGGGTAATCAGGGTCAGCGGAAAATGGGGCTTCCTGACAGCACCCCTGCTGTGGGTCCTTTTTGATTATGCCAGATCGATAACGGAATTCGGATACCCCTGGGGGATCATCGGAACCACCCAGTATCAGTTTCTCCCATTCATTCAAATTGCTTCCCTGACAGGGATCTGGGGTCCCGGTTTTATCATCCTGCTGTGCAACAGTTCAGCTGCCTGGGTCCTCAGCAGAGGGCTCTTCAGGTGGCGGTGGCCGGGACCAGAGAAGCTGCCGGTGGGAAGAACCACAGTACCGGAAACCGGCAGGTACAGGCTCCCGGGTCCTCTCGCTGATGCACTCCGGAAACATATCAATTTCACTGCCCTGTTCCCCCTGGCAGTTTCAGCTGCTGTTTTCCTTGGTGCCATTATTGCAGGCACCATCATCCTCGTCTCTTTAAGACACCATATTTACGGAGATCCGGACACCCCGGCTGCAGTAATCGTGCTGACCCAGAGTAATACGGACCCCAGGAAACATGAGTACCGGGACAACTTCGAACGGCTGAAGGAGCTGACGAATAAAGCATTGGCCGAACTTCCGGATGGGGCGGACCTTGTTGCCTGGCCTGAAGGGGGGTTCAAACTTGACATCAGGTACTGGACTGCGCCGAACAGGTATTACACGTATTGGGGACGCTTTGTTAAGGAATTCCTGGATTTTCAGGAAGGACTTTCGACCTGGCTCCTGACCGGAACACAGGATCACATAATGATCGCTGAAAACGACAAGGAAAAACGTTTGAACTATAATTCCTCGGTCCTGCTGGATGATAACGGAGAGCTCCGGCAGTTTTACCATAAAATTCATCTTGTCCCCTTCACCGAGCACTTCCCCCTGAACAAAGAAAAATTTGCCGGACTCTATGAGTTCTTTCAGAACTTCAACATTTCCAACTGGGGAACCGGAGAAGAAAGAACAGTTTTCCAGCATGAGAAGATGAGATTCATCACCCCGATCTGTTTCGAAGATGTTTTTCCTGATCATATCCGCCGTTTTGTAAAAAACGATGTAGATATCATTCTCAATATCAGTAACGACTACTGGTCTCTTTCTGCTGTAGAGGGAACGCAGCACGGTATTCTATCGCTGTTCCGGGCCGTGGAGAACCAGCGCCCACTCCTGCGGGCCACTTCTTCGGGGTATACAATGTACGTTGACGCAACAGGAAAGATACAACCAGGCTCGCCTGGTCCATATACCAAAGGATACACCATCGCCCGTGTACCTCTTCCGGAGAAAAGGCTGACCCTCTATACCCGATGGGGGGACTGGTTTCCCCTTGCCTGCGGGGGGGCTCTTATCTTTTTCTTCCTTCTACGGGGTGGAAGGAATATGGTCCTGAAACTGCGGAGCAAGAAGGCATAGAGAAGAACGAATTCTGCTGAATCAGGTTCGCGCTTGTTTTCAGATATTCGTTCTAAAGCTGTCCTGGACCGGGAGCTCGTATCACCGGCATTTGTCGGTAAACGACAGCGACATACGAACTTTACTCTCTCTAAAGAAAAGATTTATATTCTGTATGGATAAGAACTTATTTCCTTGACTTCACCTATAGCTCGATGTTAAATTTTTTGTAATTGAGAAAAAGTAAGCACCTTCAAAGTATCCGGCAATTCCCAAGGTTGTTGCACCCTTCCTGTACATTCAGCTCTTTGAGATTCCTCTACCCGGGATTTTACAGAAAGAATGCTTAAAAAAGATTATTTATTTCACAGGAGGCTATTATGAAAATGTGTAAGCTTATGAAATCATGGTTTTTGCTGATTCTGCTTCTTCCTCTACTCATCATAGGATGCGGGAATATAATCAACCCCCTTGATGCTTCGTCTGATTTCCCGGGACCACTGGCAAGGGGAGTATCTGATATTACAATGGGACCGGGATATCAGATGTTGACAGGAGAGGTTGGCGGTGCAGAATTCATTATCTATGTGCCATATGTGCCATTTTTGGAACTATGGAACGGAGACCTGGTAATCTATGCCCACGGATATGTAAACCCGCAAATTGATGAACTATCACTTCCCGGAGAGTTTGCAGATTTCAGTCTTCCCCTCATGGCGGATGGCTATGCTATCGCCTGTTCAAGTTACTCGGAAAACGGATGGGCAGTAAAGGACGGCGCAATACGGACACGTCAGCTGCTGAGTGTTTTTACCGAATATTTTGAGACTCCCGGTAAAACCTATCTGGCAGGAGCATCAGAGGGTGCGATAATCAGCCTTATGCTTGCAGAGACGAACCCTGAACTTTTTGACGGCGTCCTTGCAGCCTGCGGGCCTGCCGGAGGATCGATATTACAGACAGAGTATCTGTTTCATATTCGAGCTCTTTTCCAGTACTTCTTTGAAAAGGAAGCTGCGATACTACCTCTGTTGGAAGGGGGTTCAAGTATTCTTGATGTGCGTGAGGGGCTTGATTTTGAAACTGAAATAGCACCTCTTATCGGGCTGGCTCTTTCGGATCCGGATGCTGGTATTAAGCTGGTTCTTATGTCAGCTGTAATGACAACCCTTGGATTTCCTATATTACCCGAGGACCTTCCGGAAACGCTTATGGCTGCTCTCTGGTATTACTATGTGGGAATTAATGACTTCTTTGACAGAACTCACAATCATATAATGATAGATAATCAGGATACTGTGTATGAGATATCGGACTGGTTGTTCGACAATCTTGATCCCTACCTGCAGTTCTATTATTCAGTAAATTGTTGGGATATTAATGGATGGATTGAACGAGTTACCGCAACCCCTGATGCGGAAAAGTACCTGGAACACTGGTATGTACCCTCCGGAAATCTGGAAATACCTGTTTTTATGCTGCACACTACACGGGACCCTGTTGTTCCTGCGGTTCATCTGGAAGTCTACAAACAGCTGGCTTTAAGTACCGGAAGTGAGGATAACCTCTATCAGTGGATTATACCGGGATTCGGTCACTGCATGCTGACCGATGATCCAACATATTTCAACGCGGCGGTCATAACTGCCTTCGGTGAACTCGTTTATTGGGTGGAATCCATAACTCCAACTCCATAGAAACGAATGATAGGCATTTTTATCCCCGGGCGCAAGCGCGAAAGCGCCCGGCTAACAGTTACTGAAAGGCATTGTTGCAATAATACGGGATTGTGAAAAAGGAGGATTCCGGCAGAATTAAGATAGATATAATCGTGAACAGAATCCTTAACTAATCCATATCTCTGGGGCCCGGATAAAAAGGAGATAAACTATCCGGCATCTCAGCGTTAAGCCTTTTATAACCAATAACATATCTGATTGTGCTGATGCTTCCCCGGCTGAAATCCTGGAATAAAACATTATCACCGCAGTCAATCTTTTCAATCCGGTTCATACACAATAACCGGCAGCTCTTTACCTTTTACCCGACTTTTAAATTTGTGTTTCCACATGAATTGATCTTTAATGCGCGAATACGTTTCTTCAGAAACCAGAATCGATGTTCCGGTTTTTTTGCTTAAACATAAAGTTTCCCACCACTTGATATATGTATAATATATGTATATACTATTCTTGTGGACATTGTTTGGGATCCTGAAAAAGCAAAGATCAATCTGAAGAAGCACGGTATCCGTTTTTCGGATGCCGAAATAATCCTTTCTGATCCCAACGCACTTACAAGGGAGGACATGAACACCGAAGGTGAACAGCGATTTGTTACCGTTGGAATGGACGCCGTTGGTCGTGTCCTCGTTGTCGTTTATACCCATCGCGGTGAAGATATCCGGTTGATTTCTGCACGGACCGCGACCAAAGGTGAGAGAAAGAATTATGAAGAAAGAATATGATTTCAGCAAAGCAAAACGCGGGGTTGTAGTTCCACAGAAAGGGAAGACACGAATTAGCATTTACATCGACAATGATATTCTAGAGGAGTTTCGCATTCGTGCTGACCAGTCTGGTCGAGGTTACCAGACCATGATGAATGAAGCTCTTCGAGAGTATTTGAGTAAGTCAAATCATCTGCTGGATGAAAAGACGTTACGGCGCGTCCTCCGCGAGGAACTGAAAACTGTGGGTTGACCAATACCCATCTAAAGGATATTTACATTTGAATCTATTACAATATCTCTACCTTCATCATCATTCGAATCTATTGATTGATCATATATTACAATATTGAAGAATATCTTACCAAAGGCCATCGTGCTTTTCCTTCAATGCTCAGTGTGGTGGAAGAACATCTGAAGGACTGGCTACTTCCCGTCAAAGCTCATGGTACGTAGCCCAACAAAGGTCACCTTTTGCCTGATGCCCGGCGTTGTATGCTTGGCAGAGATCAGGCTGCTGCGATACCACATTCTCCCTGTTCTCGAAGCAGCGGCATAATACCTCTTGAACAAAGGTGAGTGCTGTATGAAAAGGACAGGTGTGTCCTCTCATCATATTTGACGCCTTTATTATCGTTTCTGAAGGATATTTTTGCATGCATCCCGGATAATTCCGGGTAAACTCCCGACCATTATCGTTCATAGGGAATTCGTCCGGATCAGATCAGCCAAGTTATGAAATTGGCTAACTTGTATGTAGATATGTCAAATACTATAGGAATCAACAATGTGACATGCTTTTTCCGCAAAGGGCAAACGTAAGAGCAGGTTCGGATAAGCCATACTTTCGGAAAAGGATCCATGCTATCCGCCCGAATTCTTCAGAATGAACCAGTGGAATTCGTAACCGTCAAACTCGATACGACCGGATTCAATATGGGTAAATTTTTTATCGAGAATGCCGCGGAAGGTTTTAAATGTCCAGGATGAAAAGAACCTGGGACCGGGATTAAAATCGTTTTCCCGATACATCTCGTCATCCTTACCTCCATACAATCCGATAAAAATTATTCCCTCGTCTTTTACAACTCTCGACAATTCATTCAGGACTAACTCGATTTCATTTCTGGGAACATGCAAGAGGGCATTGAGAGTATAAAGGCTGTCGAAAATGTTGTCTGGAAAATCAAGAGAAAAAAATCCATTACAAACGCGTTGAGCCCTTTCTGTCTGCACAGTTCAACATGTTTTTCTGACAGGTCGATCGTCGTAACGTCCAGCCCCATCTCTTTAAAAAACAGACTATCCTGCCCGGTACCGGCTCCAGCTTCGAGGAGAGTGGTCGCGTGGTTTGTTTTAAGGAGATCAATAAATCTCTGACGGATTTCCTGTTTCCAGTCAGGTTTTGAATTCCTGTTTCGATAATCCGCGTATTTATTGTAATACTCTTTCAGTTGGCTTTTAATATTTTCCATTATTCTTCCAAATTGATCTGTTTTACGTAATGATTGTAACTCATTATGAGTCCGGGAATCAATCTATAAATATGAAAAGCCGGACACTGTTGTCCGGCATTATTTGTTTATCTTTATACTTCGTACTTAAAAAACTCTCCCAAAACCGGTTGATTTACTTCTCATCCATAAACGGATAACGATATTCTGTCTGCGGAACAAAGTTTTCCTTAATCGTTCTCGTCGACATCCACCGTACCAGGTTGAGGTAACTTCCAGCCTTATCGTTGGTTCCCGATGCCCGGGCCCCGCCGAAGGGCTGCTGTCCGACAACAGCGCCGGTGGGTTTATCGTTGATGTAGAAGTTTCCCGCGGTATTCTTCAGTGCCTCTCCAATCTTTATGATCGCGTAACGGTCCTCCGCGAAGACCGCGCCGGTAAGGGCGTAGATGGCGCTCTGGTCACAAAGCTTGAGGGCCCCGTCAAGATCATTATCATCATATACATACACTGTCAGCACAGGACCGAAGATCTCCTCAACCATTGTCCTGAAATCGGGCTTTTTCGCGAGGATGATCGTTGGTTCAATGAAGTACCCAACTGAATCATCGCAATTACCCCCGACTATAATCTCGGCATCGCGGCTTTCCTTCGCAAAATCGATGTAGGATTTAATACTGTCGAAAGCGGGTTTGTCGATAACGGCATTCACAAAGTTGGTAAAGTCCTCCGGTGTTCCCATCTTCAGGTCTTTCGTCATGGCGATAACTTTATCCCGGTATTCTTCCCAGAGAGAGGCGGGGACAAACACCCTGGAGGCGGCGGAACATTTCTGCCCCTGGTATTCGAACGCGCCCCGGACAGAGGCTGCTACAAGCTGGTCGATGTCGGCTGTTTTGTGGGCAAAGATAAAATCTTTTCCACCGGTTTCTCCAACAATCCGCGGGTAGGCTTTATAGTTCTTGATGTTCATTCCGACGGTTTTCCACATCCCCTGGAATACCTTGGTAGATCCGGTGAAGTGAACGCCGGTAAGATCAGGGCTGTTCATCACAGTATCACCCATTTCAGATCCCTTTCCCGGAAGAAAGTTGATAACCCCATCGGGCAGACCGGCTGCCTGGAAAAGCTTCATCAGGAAGTAGCCCGAATAAACTGAAGAGGAGGCTGGTTTCCAGAGAACAACGTTGCCCATGAGAGCAGGAGCGGTTGGCAGGTTTCCGGCGATGGCGGTGAAGTTAAAGGGGGTAACCGCGAAAACAAATCCTTCGAGAGGACGGTACTCTACCCTGTTCCAGATTCCCCTTGGGGAATATGGCTGATCGGTGTAGATTTCTCTGGCGTAATAGGTATTGAAGCGGAAGAAATCGATGAGCTCACAGGCGGAATCAATCTCGGCCTGAAAGGCGTTTTTCCCTTGCACGAGCATAGTTGCCGCGTTGATGGTCTGTCTCCAGGGTCCCGCCAGGAGATCTGACATTTTCTCAAAAATAGATAGCCGGTGCTCCCACGGCATCTCAGACCATTTTTTCCACGCTTCCTTTGCCGCGTCGATGGCCATCCGGATCTCTTTTTCCCCCGCTTTTTGATAAACTGCCAGGACATGACCATGGTCGTGTGGAATCCTGCATTCGCCGGTATTCCCGGTTTTTATCTCTTTCCCGCCGATGATAAGGGGAATCTCTATCTTTTGATTCTTGAGCTCCTGAATCTTAGCCTTTAGCTCTTTCTTTTCCCTGCTTCCCGGTCCATAGGCAAGAATAGGTTCATTAGCGGGAACCTCCAGTTTAAAAATTGCATTGCTCATATTACTTCTCCTGTAGTGATTGTTTCCATGTTCTGCATTATTCCAAAACTTCCGGTTTTTTGAAATCCCTGTAGGGTGAAAGTATCTTTAAAATCTCCCTGTCTTCCCGGGAGAGCTCCTCTTCAGCTGCCATTCGAGTAATCAATTCACCAATACCAGGCCCTAACATGAAACCCTGCCCGCACATCCCGCCGGCAAGAAAATACCCCGGGAAGTCCTCTATCCAGCCAATCACCGGAGATCCGTCGGGGGTCATTGGATAGATCCCCCGCCAGGTCCTCCGCACCCGGATTGAAGCAAGACTGGGGATAAGGGCTATCATTCGTCCAGCCACCAGTGGCAGGAAATCACTGGTTTCCCGCCGGTCCAGGCCGGACACCGGAGGGTCGGGAGTCAGACAGAACACAATCTGGCCTGCTTCGATCTGAAAGAAATAGATATTCGAGGATCTTGAGTTCCTGCGCATATCGACCACCATGGGACCAAGAAAATGGCCGACAGGTTCGGTTATCCCCGCTTCATGGGATTCCGGCAGCAGGGGAAGCCGGTATTCAGACGGCAGGGAAAAACTATCTGCCCATGCTCCCCCGGCGTTTATTACTGTAGAACACCGATAGGTCCCTTTGTCCGTTTTCACAGCCGAGACCCTGCCATTCTCTTTTTTAATCTCTTCAACCCTTTCCGAGAACCGGAATTGTACTCCCTCCTGTTTTGCCTGGTCATAAAACGCGCGGGATGCTAAAAGTGTTGAACAGTGGCCATCTTCGGGAGAAAAGGTCCCGCCAAGAAGGTCCCTTCTATTGAGATCGGGAACAACATCGAGAAGTTCTCTCTTCGATAGCCAGTCGATATTCAAATTGTAGGGGCGTTGGATTTCCAGAAGCTTCTGAAAAACGTCTTTATCTTTCTCTTCGTAGGCGGGGAAAGCATACCCCCCGGTGGTCCACTCAATATCGTGGCCATAGGTTTCTTTCCAGGTACTGAAGATCTCAAGGCTCCTCAAGCCAAGCCTGATTTTTGCCGGATCCGAGTGGGTAGCCCGCACGCCGCCTATAGCAGCTTTGTTCGACCCTTGCCCCGGGCTGCTGAATTTATCAATCACCAGGGTTGAAAATCCCTTTCGTTTCAGGGCAAGGGCGGTAGGGACTCCAACGCTGCCGGCCCCTATTACCGCTACATCGTAAGTATTGCTCATTTGTCCTTCACTCCCGCGAATACTCCGAGGGGCACCTCAACGAAAAGGGGCCGTTTTACATTCTCGGTATAATCATCCCTATGCCCCTCCTCAGCGAGGAGACGTTCGATGATAGGAGTGCAGGTTTTTCCCCCACAGGAACCCATACCGCTTCTGGTCGCGGCCTTGATCTCGTTCATATCTGTCATCCCCTCCCGGATATGGGAACGGACCTCCCCCGCGGTAACCCTTTCACATCGGCATACTATAGTGTCATCGGTAATCCGGCTTATTGGTTCATCCAGCGGAACGGTTACCTCAGGGTCCTGAACCCGAATTCCGGCCGCCCTGTCAGATGTTCCCCGGGGAACCTGTATCTTCACAATCCATGTTCCCTTTCTCTTTCCAGCCTTTCGGATTGCGAGGACAGGAAAATCCCCCAGGGCTGTTCCCTCTTGATCGAGGGCGGTAACAAGGCTCCCCGCTTCAAGCCTCTCCTCGGAAAATTCGAAGGGGATGCTTACGGTGGGAAATTCTGTATCTTTCCTGCCGTCAACAATGGTTATCGCGAGGCCCGGACAGATGACAAGACACTTACCGCATCCGGTACATCCCTTCCCCTGTTCATTCTCCCGGTATTCAGGAACTTTCATGATATCCCCGGGATCGATGGTAATAAGATTAAAAGGACAGACCGATGTACAGGGATTGCAGGGGATCTCCTGGTCACAGTGAAATACGGGATATACCCCCTTCCCGTAGTAAGAATCATCCAACTCCCGGACCGGACCTGGCTGGGATTTCAGGATGTTCATGGTTTCGTACCAATCCTCCGGTATGGAACCGGATGAAACCCCCAGGGTCCTGGCTATTTCCAGTCCCCGGATCCTGCCAGAAAACATAGCCGCTGAAGCTTCAGCAATCTCCTCCGCGTCACCGGCGGCAAAAACCTTCATCCCATACTCTTTCGCTTTCAGGTAAAACTCATCTACCGGATCCAGCCCGACAGCAATCAGGATCGTATCGCAGGCAAAGGTTTTCTCTGTCCCGGGGACCACATTTAAATCACTATCAATTTGAGCGATGGTAACCGAATCAACACGATCTGTCCCGTTCGCGCTTACGATTGTATGGGAGGTATAAACAGGAACTCCGCTGCGGACCAGTTTGTCACGGTGGACGGCATATCCGCCGCATTCCGTCATCGCTTCAATAAGCCCGACAACCTCAATTCCCGCCTGCAGGGCGTGATAGCCGACAATCAGGCCAACGTTCCCCCCGCCAACGATAAAAAGCCGTTCCGAGGCCTCTACCAGGTCTCTGTTTACCAGTGTTTGAAAGGCTCCCGCTCCGTAAACCCCGGGAAGGGTATTGCCTTTAAATACCAGGGATTTCTCCCGGGCGCCGGTTGTTACCAGCAGGATTTCGGGTTCGCTCAACACATAGTTTTTCCCATCCTTCAGGATTCCAACCTTGTTATCACTGAATACTGCCAGGGCGGTGCTATTGGTCCATACTTCAACACATGAGAATTCCTCAAGATCATTTTCAAGTATCTTCGCGATATCGATTCCCCGGGTTCCCGCGTATACAGCTTCAATGGAACCAAAAAAACGATGGGTCTGGAGGACAAGTTTCCCCCCTAAATCCTGTTTATCATCGATAAGCAGACATCGGACACCCGCCTTACCCAGCTCGAGAGCCGCGGACATCCCCGCGGGGCCTCCCCCAAGGATAAGAACCGGGACCTCTATCTTTTCCGTCTTCCGGCTTTCCGGTACTTCCCGGATCTTCGGGAGCTCAGGCAGTCCATCCATAGGTTCAACATGGATCCCCTCCTCTACAGGCGTCATACATGACTTTACCGGAATTCCATCCATTAATACCAAACACTGGGAGCATTGACCGTTCGCGCAAAACATACCGACAGGAGCGTCATCTTTCTGATGATGACCAAATACCCTTACTCCATTGGCAAAAAGGGCGGAAGATATCATCTCCCCCCCCCTCGCTTTAACAGCCATCCCTTTCCAGTAAAACCTCACCCTCTCCCTGTCCGGCACGGATAACACAGGATGAGACCTAACGCGCAGTTCTTCCATGGGTCCTCAATAGTTGTGTAGCATTGCCCCTACTGTAAAGCGACTTGCGGAGGAAGGCAAGAGTTTTCTTAGAGAAAATCTTTGTGAAAATCCATTGGACAAAACATCATTTTTGATACACAATAGTGGGAAACTTTTTTCAGTGAGACATTCTTGAATTATACCGGTATCATCGAGATTAATAAAACAGGAAAAGTCCTCTTTCTCAATCCTCAATTCGCGGAAATTTTCGGATATGAACCTTATGAATTGGTTAATGAAAGTATAGGGATCTTGATTCAGGAGCAAGTCCGGGGCGTTTTCCTGAAAAGGCTCAACCTGTTCCTCGATAATTGTATCCGGTATGGATCTGAAGGGAATTACAACGCTCCGATCGCCTTCCCGGGGTCCCATCGCGATGGATCTTCCCGGGTAATCACCATATCTCTTGCCCACTACGAAAACCACGATCAGTTTGTTTTCATTGGCCGGGAAAATCAGACAGAGGGGGAAATCACCCTATCTGACTACATGGAGCAGTTTCCGGGAAGCGCCTGGAATATCGCCTCCGGAGCCGGGGAAATCGTTGTACAGATTAATCAGGACTTGATAATCACCTACGCGAATTCCCTCGCGGGAGAAATATTCGGATACCCGGAAAAATCTCTTATTGGCGAAAAGTTCAACACTCTTTTCCCCCTCTCTGTATTTAAACGGTATCACGACCTTTTCAGGAAATATCTCTATGTTGATCATGAAGATTGGCAAAAATGTAATCTGAATGACAGAATGGAACTGCTCGGGCAAACTGTTACCGGGAGGGTTATTCCCCTTGAGATTTCTTTTGGCAATTCATGGGGAAATGATGATGAAGTTCTCCTGACCTGTGTTATGCGGGAGCTTAAGACTCAGATTTCCCTCGAAAAAGAACTGCAGCGTCTTATGTTCCGGGACAGGATAACCGGCCTTGGAAACGCGGACAGCTTATACACCTATCTTAAAAGGATCGTTTCCAGGATTCCACCGGGGGTAACCCGGAGGGGATTACTCATGAGGATCGAATTGAGAGATCTGAAACGGCTGCGCCAGGGAATAGGAGATGGCGCCTGTGATGGGCTTTTTCTCGCCTCTGCCAACCGTTTACAGATCTTCAGCAGGAACCAGCCCCATAGTGCCGAAGCTTTTCAGCTCAGCAAAAAGGAACTCTGCCTTATCCTGCCAACTTGTGAAACCGTTGGAGAAGGGGTAGCAATCGCCGGGGAAGTTATTAAAATCCTTTCAGCGCCCTTTGAACTTTCCGGGGATCACCCTGTATCATCAGTTACACTCAAAGCTGCTATCGGGATGGACTTTCTCACCCCCGGCAGGGACCCCCTCACAACCCTGACCCACGCGGAAAACGCAAAGGATTTCGCTATCGATTCCGGTCCGAATTCTTATGCTTTTCCGGCACAGAAGAAACAGAATGAGATTATTAATCGCCTTCTTCTGGAGGAACGTCTAACGAATGCTGTACGTAACCAACTCTTTGAGCTGCACTATCAGCCGATTGTTGACGGCGAAGACAGGGTTATCGGAATGGAGGCCCTTCTCCGATGGCGGGATTCCGATTTTGGTCTCATTTCCCCATCAATCTTCATCCCACTAATGGAGGAGCGGGAAGACCTGCTGCTTCAAACAGGCAGCTGGGTCCTTGAAACAGCCTGCCGCCATACAGCCTATTGGAACAGGAAGTATAAAACAGATCTCAGCGTTTTTGTAAACATCTCAGTCAGACAGTTTGAATCTGATATCGTAGAAACTGTTGGGCAGGCTTTGAAGCACTCCGGTCTCGACCCCCGGTTTCTTGAACTTGAACTTACGGAAAGCGGCCTCATGAAGGCCCCGGAAACCGCTATCTCTACCATGCATGAAATTAAGGAACGTTACCGCGGGTTGAGAATTGCTATTGATGATTTCGGCACAGGAATGTCCTCCCTTTCCTATTTTTCCAATTTTCCGGCAAATACCCTGAAAATTGACCGCTGCTTCGTAAGCCGGATCCGGGAATGCAAGGTCCTCAACGTTATAAAAGCCATCACCTCCCTCGCAAAAAGCGCGGATATGGACCTCATAGCCGAAGGGGTAAATAACCATCGGCAGAGGGAGATCCTAACGGAAATGGGATGCAACCACTTCCAGGGGTTCAGCATAGGAGAACCAATTTCCGCGAGCGAATTTGAGGAAAACCTCTTCCCGATTAATGTACCTGACTCAGCGATGGCCGCCAGCATCTCTGAGCTTTTTGAGTGATTTCTACCAATCATTTATGCCATAAAGAATTATAAAATCCTCAAATTTGACCTACCATGCAGATAACCTGTATTATTAAGATAGGAGTCTTATAGGCATCTCATTCTTGTAAAGGGCGGAAAGATGGTCTGGAAACAAATGCTTGCCCAAAGGGTAACAAAGATTGATGAACTTGCCACCTGCCTCAAGCTCACCAGGGAGGAACTTAAGGAACTTAAGGAGGTTACCCGAATCCACCCCTTCCGGATAACCCGGCATGTCGTGGATATGATCGATCCTGAAGACCCGGATGATCCAATCCGAAAAATGTACATCCCTTCAATAGATGAACTTGATTTTTCGGGCTCTTATGATACGAGTGGTGAGGCTTTAAATACCAGAATAACCGGTCTGCAGCATAAGTATGGCCCGACCGCCCTTTTACTTGTAACAAACCGATGCGCGATTTACTGCAGGTACTGTTTCAGGAAACGTCTTATGAAACTCTCAAAGGATGAAATACTTTCCAGGTTTAGAGGTGCTGTTTCCTATATCCGGGCCCATGAAGAGATAAACAACGTTCTCTTAAGCGGCGGCGATCCCCTCATGCTGCCAACTTCGGTGCTTCGGAAATTCCTTGAACAGCTCCAGGACATAAATCATCTCCACTTCATCCGGTTTGGAACAAAAATCATCACCTCTCTCCCCCAGAGGATCCTGGAGGATGATGAACTCATTGATCTTCTTAAAAAGTATAACCGGCATAAAAAACGGATCTACATGGTTACCCATATCAATCATCCCCGGGAAATTGAAAAGGAAACAAAAGAAGCGGTCCAGCGGCTTCTGGGGGCGGGAATCGCGACAAGCTGTCAAACTGTTCTCCTCCGCGGGGTGAACGACGATCCAGACACCATTGTTGATCTTATGAACGGCCTTGTAAGTATCGGGATTGCGCCCTACTATGTCTTCCAGTGCCGGCCGGTTAAGGGGGTCCGGAATAATTTCCAGACTACAATAATCGATGGGATCCGAATTCTTGATGAAGCCCGCAAGAGTCTGTCGGGTATTGCCAAACGATTTAAATACGTTATGTCTCACCCCCTCGGAAAGATAGAAATCCTCGGGACCCTTGGAGAGGAAATCATCTTCAAGGTCCATGAGGCAAAATATGTCGAACAGACAGGTATCATGTTCACCCTCCCAATCGAGGAGGTCGACGGATGGCTTCCCGAATTCCTTGAGCTTCCACTGGAACAAGATGTGACTCCTGAAAACATCGCCTGAATAACCCTTAAGAAATCCTTATGCAGCTTTAATTTTGATGGTCCTCGGCTTTATCTCCGGGCGCTTTTCTATTTCAAGAGTCAGAACTCCATTGGCAAATTTCGCTTCAATCTTATCTCTGTCTACATCTTTGGGAAGAACGAAGCTGCGGGAGAAGGAATTACTCTGACGCTCTCTGATAAGGTAGTTTTCCCCCTTATCCACTTTATCCTCATTCTCCTTTCCGCTCAGGGTAAGCACATTGTCTTCAAGCTTTACTTCGATGTTCTTCTCAGAAACACCGGGCAGCTCAGCCTCAATGATGTAGCGATCTTTCTCTTCCCTTACATCAACCCTGGGCACGCTTTTGTTCCATACCGGGGTATCCTTAAAAAGCCCATCCACCATTCTCTCGAAATCACCAAAAAGATTTCCGCTTCCATTGTATTTAGTCACGTAATGCATCTTTCGACCTCCATTAGTTCTTTATAGTTTCTACACATATAATAGCAATATCCGTGCCAACTGTCGCGGAAAGTGTTAATTGCTTATACTATAAAGAATTATCCTTCGAGTAGCTACTGACCCTTTTTCATCCCTATGAGGTCCTTGCGGCATTTTTACCCATCGTGTCATTTTAGGATATATGGTGTGTCGTTTTAACCCATCTGGCTTGTTTACTTCAAATCCATTTGTTGCATCTCATTGGAGTCCAAGATTTGCTCCTTTCAGACAGTATTTCTTTTACAATGAAGAGCGCTGTTATCCGAGGTTAATCAGTTTTTCGGTTTTACATACCAGTCCCTTTTCCCATTGATAAAACCATCAATTCCATTTTTCGTTATCTTTTTCAAATTACGAATATGAGCTTCTCCGTGGTTCTCTTTTAATGAATTGAGTTTTACGCAAGTAGATTGATCTTTGCATTCCCAGCAGCCTTCATATCCTTTTTTTTGGCAGCATTTTCTTATCTTACAAAAAGGATTACCGCCTCCACCCCTGCAGGCACTTTTACATTTTAATCTGACCAATGCTCCCAGAACTTCATAGCATTTATCATAGTGTTCAAATGCTTTAAACGGGATACCTCTTGCCATAATATCAAATTTTTCCTGTCTTAATTCCCTTCGAAGTTCTTTCGCCATTTCCGCTATTCGTCCTTTGTGCCCGAAACAATCTCCGCAATAAAGCCCGCAGAAGGCTACTAAATCTCTACAATTCCCGTCATGCATAATTCCTGCCCCTCATTTCCTAATAGAATATCTTTTCCCAATAGGGTTTTGCAATTTCAGTAACCTGTTTATCCCAATTGAAAAACTCTCTTCTGAGTTCCCCGGCTTTCCAGTTTCTGAATACAATTATATTCTTCAGGTGACTGTTCGCAACATCAGAGCAAGGATGCCGCATATTCCATAAATAAATTTCATTCAATAAAGTTAATAAATCACTTTTGTTCAGCAATATCATTTGCAGTTGCATATGGATGAGAGTATCTGCCGTTTTTTTCAGTAAATGCTTTGATTTGAACAGATTCCTTGGGACAATAATTGATGTATGCGTAGCAATAAAAACATTTAACATTCTTTTGCAACGTATAATGAATTCCCGGTTCCTGAAAAATAATATATTTCCGTACTCATAGAAAAATGCTCCTACGTTAATTCTATACGCGTATAGGCGTCGTGCCATTTTAATAATGGAAGCGACAAGATACTATTCTGATATCATTTTGGGTAACTTCATATACAAGTCGATGTTCATTATCAATTCTTCTTGACCAACAACCCTTTAATTGATGTTTAAGTGATTCTGGTTTCCCAATTCCTTCAAATGGAGTTCTCGTAATGTCTTTTATTAGCATATTAATTCTTTTTAGATTCTTTTTATCAGATGTTTGCCAATAAATGTAATCTTCCCATGATGCATCAGAAAAAACAATGTTCCTCATTCTTCAATTAACTCTTTAGTAAAACCTTTTCCAGATCTAAGCTGGTTAAGAGAGTTCTGGAGATGTTCAGCATTGTTTTTTGTTGATACTAAATACTGAGTTTCATTTAAAGCATTAAAATCATCTACTGAAAGAATAACAACATTTTCATTGTTTTTTCTGGTTACAATGAGTGGTTCATGGTCGTTATAGACATAATCTAGATATTTTTTTAGATTCTGACGTAAATCAGAATAATTAACTGCATCCATTAGCAACCCCTTGAATTTAAGGTACAATATTTTGTACAAAAGAACAAGTATTTTGGTTAAAGTTAAAAAAATGATGCCTAACGGTTCTGCGAATATGTGAAGTATAGCACGAAGTGCTATATCTGTCGCAGCCCGGAGCGAAGCGGAGCATATATTCGCTGTTGAGCTAGACGCGGTATAGTGGTTAAATGCTAAAGTTTTCAACAAAAAGCATTTTCCTTAATCGTAATTGATTCGTTATAAGGATCTATTTCAAAATTAATTCCAAGAGGTAATATGTGTCTTGGATCAGTATGTCCAATGTCGAGGTTCATCACTATGTTCAACTGATGACAATCAAATTCTTTAATAACTATTTTTTTTACTATTTCAGAGAGCTGTATGATTTCTTCTTCGGAATAGTCTTTAGGTCTTGCTATAAGAAGGCCACTCAACTGATTTAATATACCTTGTATACCATAATTCCGAAGCCAATAGCCTACTTGTTCTGGTTTTGGCTTTTCTTCTGATGTCTCAATAAATAAAACTTTTCCTTTCCAAAATCCATTTTTTGGCCAAAAGTCGGTTCCATTAATGTCACACAAAACCTCGATGCAACCTCCCCATATTGCACCATTTGACACACTCCCTTTATTTAGCCAAAAGTGGCCATTGGAATTTTCATATATTTTATCCACCAAACCAGTGTTTTTTATTTCACTCCATTGCTTATATTTATGACAATATGTGCTGAATGGATAAATATTAAAGTCGATAGTTTTTTTGAAAAAATTCATGTATTCAGCTATTGCTTCAGGGAAATTAAGCAATTGAGAAAATCCTGCCATAATGGAAGGACCATAAAACGTAACCAAACCAAGTGTATTTAAGTATGATAGAAAAGTTGTTGAATCTGAAAAGCCCATAATAAATTTAGGATTTTCAAGAATGAGATCAGTTTTTAGATATTTCAAGATTCTAACAGAATCATTTCCACCAATAGTAGAAATAATACCATCAATGGATTTATCAGCAAAAGCATTGTTCAAGTCTCTAGCCCGGAGCTGTGGATTTTCATAAACTTCCTGAGCTGCCATTTTTGAGGTAGGAAATTCTACAATTTGAAAATTAAACTGTTCCTTTAATACTTTTAGCCCATTTTCATAGATATGTGGAAAAATCGAAGGACCTCCCCATGATGGAGAAACTATAGCAATTTTTGATCCCGACTTTAACATCTTTGGTTTTATCATAATTTATTCCTGATTTGAAGATATTCTCCTATATCGCGACTATCTACTATTAGCCGAATTTCGTTTCTGCTTTTTGGGTTTATCAATAATATATTACCCCGCACAATTTGTGCCATTTTTCGCAACAACATCCTTGATCATCCATTTCTCGTCGCCCGTGAAACCATCGATCCAAAAGACATAGTTGTTTGCCGTGTCGAGGAAACGGCCACCGTGCTCATAGTAGGCGTCCATGTGCCTGATACGCGATTTATTGTGTTGTTATTATTTTCTTTGCCCAATCCGCAGCTCGTTC
>JAGLYY010000133.1 GCA_023131935.1 Spirochaetales bacterium
ACCCCAAGAATAGAGGACTCTGAAAAAAGAACATCAAAGGCAAGAGATTTTGCCCCTCCCATCTGAACGAACTCTATTATGGCCGAGTAGACCTGGCGGGGCCAGGGCCAGCCCCAGCCCATAGTTTCTTCGGCCCAATCGAGGCTCTCCTGATCGAGGAGAATCAGAACGATATTTTCAGTTTGCTCTCCCGGTTTTGCAAGCAGCTTAACCCGGGCATCCCAGGTTTTTGCTTCAAAGGTATCCAGGAGCCCCGGCAGCCATACCGCCAGGGCCAGCAGAACACTAACGATCCCCGTAAGGACCCCCCGAAATATCCGTTTTCTCATGATCAGATCCCCATAAGGGCTGCTTCAAACCTTTCCTGACGGTCGATACTTTCCGAAATGCCTACCCTTCTTCCCAGGATCTTCTTGAGATCTTTTATCCTGCTCTGGGGTTTTGGGTGTGTTTTCGCGAAGTCCAATCCTTTAGGATCAAGCTCCAGGTCCATCTCCTCCAGGAGATCCACCAAAGCCCAGGGATCGTAACCGACCCGAATAAGGATTTCAACAGCGGTTGCATCTGCTTCTTTTTCCTGAGATCGGGAGTACCCGCTATTGATCAGAGTATCCGAAATATCGAGAACGGTTCCCGCGAATATATCGGTAAGTTGATCATATTGTCCTGCATCGGTCATTTCAGTAACCATATTGCCCATTGATACGCCGGCAGAAGTCCAGCGGGAGGTTTTTATCGCCTTCAATCCATGCTGATGAACAACATGGCCGATTTCATGGGCCAGAACCGCGGCAACCATTTCTTCACTCTTAACAAGACGCAGCATCCCACGGGAAATGAAGATATGCCCCGCGGGGGTGGCAAAGGCATTAATCTCATCGGAATCGAGGATCAGAAACCGGTAACCGCCAAAGGTTTCCGGCCTGTCTGAAGCCATGGCAAGGGACTGGCCGAGGAGATTCAGGTACACAATGGCATCGATTTCCGGGTAAGGTTCATAACTGTCCATGATGAAAGCCCCGACGGACCGCCCGATATAATATTCCTGTTCAGGGGTGATATCCTCAAAGGCTTTTTCAACAGCCTTTCCGGTCTTGCGGATCGAGTCCGCCTGGTTTTTACTGATCTTGCCTGTAAGTACTCCAACAGTAGCCGCTGCATCAGCCAGGGTCTCGCAGGAGGTAATAATAAGAAGGGAGATCAGGGAGAGTATGAGGGCGGCAATGATTCTGTTGACTGTCTTCATCAGCGGACCTCCTCTTTAGAAACGAGCTCCCCTGCCACGAGGAAAGTGACCAGCTCCTCCCGGGTTCTGCCAAATGCCTCCATCCGGTCAATCCAGGTAAAATCAAGATCGTATTCTGACTTGTACCGTGCCTCAACCTCCTTGTTAAATCCCTTTCCCGCCAGGGCAACCTCCCGGGCATCGGCTCCGGTGCCTACTTCCCGTCCGGCATCTGCAAGGATAATCTCCTTCTCGGTTAAGGCGGATCCATGGACCCACCCCTCGAGATC